>CAJQKF010000066.1 GCA_905478855.1 uncultured Gammaproteobacteria bacterium | reverse complement strand
AACTCAACACATTAGCATCGAGAAAACAAATGCATTACCATAACCGAGCACAAAACCTAAACCCGATGGACTGAACCGTCTCTTAAATTAGGCAACCAAAAGTCCATATTTATCTGGCGACGTACACTATCGTAGATCGAGCATATCTGGATTTAATTCGTAATTATCGCGACGGCGATAGAATATTCATCTTCGGATTTAGCCGGGGTGCAGCAATTGCTCGTCTTCTCGCTAGTGCTATTAGTAAACGCGGAGTACCGACCAGCGTCTGGACACTCCGAGCATTTGGCCGACATTGGCAGATATGGAAGTCAATTAGCAAATTGGAAAATGTGCCAATAAATGTTTTAGGTTGTTGGGATACAGTTGGTGCATTCGGGATTGCCAAAAACATCATGGGCATACCCTTCCAACAAATCAATCTTCTTAAAGATCTAACGATTCCAGATTCTGTGAAACGAGCCTACCACATGGTTGCATTGGACGAAACACGAGATGCCTTCGTGCCAACGCTAATGGATCAGGACCCTATACACCCCAACAGAATAGTAGAGCTCTGGTTTAGCGGTAATCACTCGAATATCGGAGGTGGTTATGCTACAGACCAATTATCCGACATTACTCTGGATTTTTTGTTACGTCATATTAGCAGTGGTTACGCCTATGATAAATCAACTAAAAATGATGATGAAAGCTGGGGTATTTATTTATCAGCTGAACGGCGAGTCAAACTAGAAACTGATAGAAAAGCAGCAGCTGATGAATCCGTCATAATTGATACTGAACAGCTATCAATTCTTAAAACTAATCCTAATCCATTGGGTAAAATTCGCTTTTCAACGGGCCCTGTATATACTCATAAACCTCGTGATCTTCCGCTTAACGCTATTATAGCCGACGAGGTATTTGAACGTATGATGGATAAAGATTCAGATTATGCACCCGAAAGTATTTTCAACCTCGGAAAAACTCTAGAAACACGTTTTGAAAAAAATACCAATGCTATAAAGACACTACTTACTACCGGAACATTAACTCAAAAACAATCTGAGTTAATCGATGAGAACAACAAGGTACATATGAAAATAATCAAATGGAGCGAATCATTTTGTGTTAACTCTACATTAGAAATTTCGACAATTAACCCAAAAAATGAACTAAGTAATTTACAAAATACTGACTGATACGCAGTCTATTAACTATGAAACAAAAAATTAGTCGCAAATACAAAAATGAAATTGTACTTTCTGCACTCACTGCTCTAGCACTAAGTGTTCCATATGTTAACGCATCAAGTGAGGTAACGCATACTTCCCATGAGTTCGAAACACAGGAGCTAAGCGAGACCGAGAACATAACCGAAATTATTCGCCTTATGAAGCTCCGGGTTGCCGCAGGAAAAACCCAATCTCAAGATGTTTCTCGGTTTTTTCATGCAAAAGGTCATGGATGTTTAAAGTCTCGTGTTACCATTTTACCGTTGGAAAGCGAAAATCGAGTCGGGTTATTCGAGCAACCCTACGAAACTTTTGACAGCATAATACGATTTTCAAATGGTTCTGGAGAGACGTCAGATAAGAAGAAAAATATTCGAGGAGCCGCAGTGAAGGTACTACTGCCCGAGCAGACGAGTGGTTTTGCCACGCCACAGTATCAGAACATTCCTAGCCAAGATTTTTTACTAGTCACGGGTGAAGCTATGTTCATCGATAGCGTTCAAACTGTGCGAGACTTACTGTATCATCTTATGATTGATAAAAAGAAAGGAGCTTCCTTTTTTGTGAAAAATGCATTCAACGGAGGATTGAAGCTCATGTGGAATGCGTCACGTGCAAAAACTAAAATATCGAGCCCGTTGGCGGTAACTTATCACAGCGCATCATCTTATGCTTTTGGCGAAGATAAAGCGGCACGCTACTCCCTAGTGCAAAGCCGGTGCATCGGTTCGTCTGTAACCTTGCGTAAAGATAGGCCACAAAAGGTTTCCAAGACAAATCCTGACTATTTATCTGTGCAACTATTAGAAGACATTAGACATTCAAACCCAGATCCAATTTGCATGACGTTAAATATGCAAATTCAGTCCGATAAAGCCTTAGCACGAGTCGAAGATCCTCATGTAAAATGGAAACAACCAGATCCAGTAGCCGTGGCAGAGTTAAGAATACAAACCAATAAAGGAAACACTCAGCTCTCTAAAGACGAGTGCGAAGATATGTCATTTCGACCATGGCATAGTTTAGCGGAGCATCGTCCACTGGGTGGGTTGAACCGCTTACGAAAGTTCGCATATCACGATCTTTATTCAGAACGAGTAAATTCAAGTAATTAATAACCCCAGAAATAAAACGAGCATCCTCTGGATATGAATCTTTATCCGTATTCTTTTTTTTACTTATCAAACTGAATACACCTTATAACCCTAAATAAATCACCGACTACTCCGACAAATGAAAGCACTATTAATCAATAAGAATGAGAATGAGTATTCCGCCTCTTTACAAACAATTGATCGAGCAGAACTTCCTGAAGGTGATGTTGTTGTGCAAGTCGACTACTCAACTCTGAACTATAAGGATAGCCTAGCAATTACCGGCAAATCTCCCGTAGTTCGTAGCTTCCCAATGGTTCCTGGAATCGACTTATCTGGGACCGTTGAAGAAAGCAGTCATCCGGACTTTACCGCTGGCGACAAAGTTATCTTAAACGGTTGGGGTGTCGGCGAAGGTCATTGGGGTGGACTCGCTCAATACGCAAGTTTAAAAGGCGACTGGCTTATTCCCCTTCCAGAGGCATTCACCAGTCAACAGGCAATGGCTATTGGCACTGCTGGATACACTGCGATGCTTTGCGTTATAGCTCTTGAGCGCCATGGCGTCACCCCAGACAAAGGAGAAGTTTTGGTAACCGGTGCAGCAGGCGGTGTCGGAAGTGTTGCCATATCATTACTTGCTAAACTTGGTTATACCGTAATTGCGTCAACCGGCAGACAGGAACAAGCTGAATATCTTAAGAGTCTCGGTGCGACGGATACGATAGACAGAAATACACTATCTGAAAAAGGGCGTCCATTAGGTCGTGAGCGCTGGGCAGGTGCGATCGATGCCGTAGGCAGTCATACTCTAGCAAATATTTGTGCAACCACTAAATATGGCGGCACCGTAGCCGCCTGTGGACTTGCCCAAGGTTTTGATTTCCCATCAACCGTTATGCCATTCATATTACGAGGCGTAACTTTAACCGGCATTGATAGTGTCAATCGACCAAAGGAAGACCGCATTGAAGCCTGGAATCGATTAGCTGAAGATCTTAACTTCGATCATATCGAAGCAATGATGACTGAAATATCATTATCCGATGCAATTGCAACCGCAAGTGAGCAGATAGCAGGTGCGACCCGTGGAAGAGTTGTAGTTGATGTAAACAGGTAGTCTATTTAAAAACGGCGCAATATCTCATAGTTAGATATTGCGCCTACCTTTCATATAGTTAGAATATCAAAAGAATACATTCAACTGGGCCTGTCGAGCCCACACAAAGACACCAAAGCTCCCAACTTCCTGAACGATGAGATGAAACGCAACGATTTCATTTTCTTTGCCTGCATCGGATTGGGAGAAGCTATTCGTTGAAACCCAACTTACAAAAACCAGCATACAACAATTGATACCCGTCATTTATCTCCTATTAATCTTTTTAATTACGGGTACAGACAAAATAACTTTCAAATAATTCATGCCCGATTCGGCAGAGCATTTTACAATTCGTTCGATTATAATTTTATGAGATCGGTTAGGTCTGCTAATTTGACATTACTAAAACCTTTGCCCCGAAATGACGTTCAGGTAGTATTATCCCATCTGAATTCTTCATCAAACCACAAATTAATACACGCTAGAGCTGAATTATGTCGCTAAAAACGCATCCGTTAGACCCACTGACACTCGACGAGATCCAAAAAGCGATAGCTGTAATTCTTGCAAGTCCTGACATCGGCCCACGTTTCTTTTTCGAACAAGTACGGCTTCTCGAACCACGTAAGCAAATCGTTAGAAGCTTCACTATTGGTGATAAAGTGAATAGAGAGGCCTTCGCTATTGTCTGGAGCAGGGATACTGAAAAAGTATTTGAAGTTGTAGTATCGCTAAGAGAAGAAAAAGTTGTTTCGTGGAAAAATATTACTGGAGTGCAACCTGTCATTGTCCAGTCTGAATGTGAAGAACTTGAGAGAATTGCAAAACAACATCCAGATTTAATAGCCGGGCTGAATGCTCGTGGTATTACCAATCTAGATCAAGTTTCTATCGGCATTCTAGCCGTTGGAAACTTTCTCACCGCCGATGAAAAACATCGTAGACTAATGCGAGGCCGCTGCTTCTTCGTAGAGAACCCGGGAGATAATCCTCATGTTCGCCCTATCGAAGGTCTGGTACCGGTCGCTGATCTCAATAAAATGGAAATTATACGTGTCGAAGATACTGGGATAGTAGCCATTCCACCTGATCGAGGGGAATATAGATACGACCAATTACCTGCTCGAGCACCCCAAGCCAATCTTGACATAACACAACCAGATGGCCCTGGCTTTATAGTGGAGGGCCACTTAGTCAAATGGAATAGTTGGCAATTTCGAGTTGGTTTCACACCAAAAGAGGGATTAGTTCTTCATACACTCGAAATCAGAGACAAAGACGCTATCCGGCCGGTGATCTATCGTGCATCCTTAAGCGAACTGGTGGTTCCCTATGCAGACACGGCTCATGATCACTATATGAATCATTCCTTCGACCTAGGCGAGGGAGTATTTGGCGCCCAAGTTAATTCCCTTACTCTCGGCTGCGACTGTGTGGGCGAAATTTATTATTTCGACGTCGACAGAGCTACTGAAACGGGTCATGCCGAAACTATGAAGAATGCTATTTGTATGCATGAAGAGGACTATGGAATTCTATGGAAACATACAGACTCAGTAACAGGAAATACTGAGGTAAGACGCTCACGACGATTAGTTATCTCATCGTTTTTTACCATAGGAAATTACGATTATGGATTATTCTGGTATTTGTATTTAGATGGCACTATAGAATTCGAAGCCAAGCTAACAGGAATGCTTTACACACGAGCGGTAGAGGCCGGTTTAAGTGATGAATATGGAACCATAGTTGCTCCAAGCTTAAATGCGATGATACACGAGCATTACTTTAACGTCCGTTTAGACATGAGTGTGGACGGTGACCAGAATACAGCTATTGAAATAGACGCACGTCGTATACCAACGAGTGAAAATAACCCTCATGGTAATGCACACGGTATAGCAGAGACTATCGTTCGTTCTGAATCGGAATCTGGCAGAGATAGCAATCCTGATGATGCTCGTTATTGGAAAATCATCAACCAATCTAAAGTAAACAGCCTCGGTTGGCCTTCCGGATATAAACTTATGCCGGGCAAAAATATGCGACCAATGCACCAACCAAATTCAGCTTTTCTGCGCCGTGCCGGATTCGTTAATCACGATTTATGGATAACCGCATTTGATCCTGAGCAACTACATGCACCTGGAAGTTTTGTAAATCAAAATGAATATGGCCCAGGCTTGCCTGAATGGACTCAGGCGAATCGAAATCTCGTCGACACTGATATTGTAGTTTGGCATACCTTCGGACTTATGCATGTCCCTCGGCCTGAAGACTTTCCGATAATGCCTGTAGAATATATCGGATTCATGTTAAAACCAGTGGGGTTCTTTGAACGAAACCCCTCGCTCAGTGTTTGCCCGTCAGTTTGTTACGGTAACAACACATAAACCTATGCCTATCAAAAAATATATGCATCTAGGCCCACCGATTATTCAACTAAGAAGCGACGAAAATAGCTCAACAAAGCACATCGACTATAAAACCAGACTTATACGCTACATGTCCGTTTATGACGCTACACAGCCCGTGCAATTTTCATTCCCTCATATACTGCTTCTTCTGCGGTACGGGGACTTAAGCAATCCCCGATCATATGAAACGCGATCTTAGATCGGCGAGCGTATTCCTCCAGACTCGCTTCTGCTTTATGCCCTAATGCTAATACAACCGTATCCACATTTTCGCAAATAACAGGCTCGTTATTGAGCGTATGTTGCAGATAAACCGTAGATTCATCGACGCCAAACAATCGGCTATACGGAATTATCTCAACACCTAATTGAAACACTGTTCCAAGCCATTGGTCACGAACGTAAGATTGCAGATTGTAGCCTGCCATCATGCCATTAACAGCCAACTGAACTGAGCTACCGTTTCGAGTTAGCAGCTCTGCCAAACCAAGTCCTACCCAATCGGCACCCCAGTCTGCCACCAGAACATTGGAGCCAACCTTAACCTCACCACGTAGTACCTCCCACGCTGTTACAATTTGAGATGTCTCTGCGCCCGGTATTTCAGGAACGTTAGGTATCGCACCCGTAGCAAGAATTATTGAATCGGCATTATTCTGGCTAACAAAAGCCTCATTAACTTCAGTGTTAAACTGAAAATCAACTCCGGCCTCTTGCGCCTCACGGAGTAAATTCTCAGTTAAACCACCGAACTCAGAACGCCCAGGCAGCATCTGCGCCAAATTGACCTGGCCACCCGGCTTAGACGATTTTTCAGCTAGCATCACCTTATGACCCCGCTCGGCCGCGGTTGCAGCGGCTTTTAGACCTGCCGGACCCGCACCAACCACAAGAATCTGTTTAGTCTTGGAGACCAAGCGAACTCGGCCAAGCTGTTGCTCTCTTCCTGATGCCGGGTTCTGAATACAAGAAATAGAAGTACCCAAGTGATAGTGACCAATACATGCCTGATTGCAACCTATGCACAAGCGCACACTTTCGACCTTTCCAGCGTGCACTTTATTTGGCATTTGGGAATCTGAAATGAGTGCACGAGTCATGCCGCACATATCAGCCTGTGCAGAATTCAATATATTCTCTGCAAGTTGGGGATGATTGATCCTCCCCGCGACAAAAACCGGTTTGTCCGTGATCTCTTTCAATGAGTGGGCGAGCGGTGCCGTATATGCATGCTCAATCATCATTGGAGGCACAACATGAACCGATCCACTCAAGCCTGCCATTGAGCCAGCAATAACATTAAAATAATCCAGTTCCGGCATCTTAGAAAGGAATTCGCATAGCGCCAATGACTCCTGCTTTTCCAGACCGCCATGTTCCAGCTCGTCTATTGAAAAACGTATTCCGAGAATACTCTCATCACCTATTACGCGCCTAACGCAGCGAATAACTTCAGCCACAAATCGGCACCGATTTTCTAGATTTCCGCCGTATTCGTCGCTTCGGCAATTCACTCTTGGATTTAGAAACTGGGCTGGAAGCAGACCATGACTAACGGGGATTTCAATGCCGTCAAGCGTTGCTACAATCAGTCGTTTGGCTGCACTCCCATAAGCCGAAACTACTTCCGCGATCATTTCCCCGCTCATTTGTCTGGGAACATTATGAAAACGCTCGTCAGGTGTAGCAGATGCAGAGTATGGCACATCACGAAGTCCACCTCGTCGTCGATCGTTTGCTCGCCCAGAGTGACTTACTTGGCCAAACATCTTGCATCCATAGTGGTGAACCGCCTGAGCCATGCGCGTATATGGTGCGATGCATCGATCTGTACTCGCATCAATAGCCGGAGAATCTGAAAGCGCAGAGTCATGCACCCGTGCCGCTTCACATATAATCAAGCCCGCTCCACCTCTTGCTCGGGCCTCATGATAGGCCAGCATTTGTTCAGTCGGTAATCCATCTTGGGTCATACGTGTCATATGGCCCGTAGAAAAGATTCGATTTTTGAAGGTAATATGTCTAATACTAAAAGGTGAAAATAAAGTTTCGTAGTTCACAGGCTATGATCCGTATTATCAGGTACAGCAAATATTAAGCTTTTGACCGCGACTCGCCTACAAAGCGAACCGAGAATTAGGTAATCATAGCAAACCGCACAAAGCGTGTCCTACCCAACACCTTGATGGTGGAATGATCCCCTAGGCACAAATATAGCCGAGGATATCTATTCGAGAGCCTACAGCTAATCCGCCACAGAACTCAGTCAAGTCGCAAAACCGCAAAACCACGTCGAAGAAAACACGTCGAAGCGCTTTTAAATCAACGGAAAGGTGATACACTTCATTGTAATCATAGGATCTTTGGAAACGAAGTTAATCGGGAAGTTTGGAACGAAAACGATCTTTTTGTTCGTTGCCAACACTGCCCCCGCAACAGTCTCGATTCAATAGTGAATCGAAGTCCGAAACCGACCTCTGACTAATGTTACCTCGTGTGCTTCGTATACATGAGTAAAAATCAATCTACTATGCGGGTGTGCATACATTCGGAGATTACAGAATGCAAAATATAACTACACAAATTCAATCTGATCGTAGCCTTTCATCTATACGAATTTCTACTTTCGTTCAAATTGGCGCCGCCTTAGCTTTAGGCTTAGTGTTGCTTTACGGAGTGGGATTTGCTTCTATGGATATCGCCCATAGTGCAGCGCACGACGCACGACATGCTTTTGCCTTTCCCTGCCATTAGAGAAATTCGGCACACCGCTACCTAAGCAGGTTTATCGCCCGCCTTCCTTAATAGAAGCCGGGCTTTTGTCTGTGGTCTTCTAAATTTGTAAGAGGTCTCAGAATGATATTTCGGAACCTTATATTTTCAGCTTTATTAGTTGGAATGATATCCGGTATTATCTACGGCGCATTTCAACATATCGCTATCACTCCGCTAATCTCAGCGGCAGAAGAATATGAAGTTCTCGCACCCAATGATGCAACTCCTCAACACGATGATGATCATGGCGATCATTCCCATGATCACTTATTGAGCACAGAACTCGGCCGTCCGGCACTTACAGTACTTTCAAATATTCTCATAGGCACAGCCTTTTCTATATTTCTGATCGCATTAATGGCGTTACACAACTACAAATCGAGTAAGCCTGCAGTAAATAGATGGCGCGGTACCCTTTGGGGGGTCACACTTCTTATTGTTATTTTTGCAGCACCTGCTTACTTCGGCCTACATCCAGAACTCCCGGGAACAATTGCTAGTGCCCTAGAATATCGTCAATTCTGGTGGATTATGTGTTCAACATCTGCTGCTACAGGTATAGCGTTACTCTATTACCTGGCAGTGAAATACAAACCATTAGGATTATTGATCGTATCAGCGCCCCATGTTTTTGCAGAAAAAAGCCCTATGGAATTGAAATTTTCCAATCCTGCCCCGGAAGCGATTGAAGCTCTTACTAGTTTGACTCACCAGTTCTTTAGCATGACGGCAATTGGCATGGTGCTTTTTTGTTTACTCATCGGCGCACTATCCGGATTCGCAACAGAGCGATTTGTCTCGCTGGATAGTGAAAACTAACACCTAGCGGTGTTATATCTCTTCAGCAA
Organism: uncultured Gammaproteobacteria bacterium; assembly: GCA_905478855.1. GTDB lineage: Bacteria > Pseudomonadota > Gammaproteobacteria > Arenicellales > CAJQKF01 > CAJQKF01. Next base: position 30,675 of record CAJQKF010000066.1, on the reverse strand, counting down.
TCAAACGTGTGTAAAAACTTAAATGAATGAATTAGCTCAACTATGGGCTAATTTTGCACTAACGGTCTTCACGCAGTTTTTGTCTGGAGAATTTGACGCTGAAACTTCCAACTTGGCAAATTGTCCAGACATCACCATCGACACGAGTGAGTTGTGTTTTACGCTACCAGCCCTTTTTTCATATCTAAATACGCGTCTTGATTGCCCACCGAAAATTTCTTACGCAGAATTTCGCAAAGCGATCTACGCCAGTGATATTAATCTGCAACTCAGATTGAACGGTGGAGCTATCGGTATCAAAGAAGCTGTTGGTTCTGTTAATTTGACCCAATATCGTCTCCGTGAACTACCTCAGTTTTCTGACGAATAATACACATGCTTTAACTCAGCAATAAGCCGATCAACCAAATGCATTCGAGGACAATTCGCTCTGACCATTAGACCAAGCGTACGGTACATTTTTGGTAAACCGAATGATATCGACTTAACGTTGTTCGGCAACGCCCGTACATGCTTACCAATTGGTACAATCGATACCCCCAGGCCATTCATTACTAATGACTCTACGGCATCTAACGTTGTGATTTCCATTGTCGGGTCGATACTGACATTCCTCTGTTTCAACTCAGATTCAATATGCTGGGACAAAGTTGCATGACGGTTAAATCGTAAATAAGGATTTCGTCGCAAAACCTCTAATGCGTTGTCACCTTCACAGTCCACATGAGCGATAACTCCAAGCTCTTCTCTGGCGATAGGCGAAAAGTGAATATTGGCTAGTATATTTGACGGTTCCGTAACGATTGCACAATCAATACTATGATTCTGTAAAGATCGTATCAATTCTAATGTTAATTCAGTATGTAGTTGAATAAAAAGACCTGGCTCATGCTGACGTAGCCGCCCTAGAGCAACGGCCACCCCTCCCGCTACAGCCGTGTGGACAGCACCCACCTTTAGCGTACCAAACTCGCCACCTTGACTAATACTATTACCGAGACTATCCCAGACTACGAGCATCTCACGACTACGTTTAACAAAATCCACACCAGCCTCCGTTAGACGTGGAGGCCGAAACCCACGATCAAATAAACGAACACCTAGATGACTTTCAATGGCATGAACTTGCAAACTCACGTTTGAAATCGACATTTGCAAAACACTCGCAGCGGCTTGAAAACTTCGATGGTCGGCGATTGCGACTAATGTTTTAATCATTTTAATGTCCATGTTTTAAAATTCTAACGTTAGTTTGAGCTTTACTCAACAACATAATTTGTATATTTAGTTTTTTAGAATTAATATAAACAACTAATAAAGATTTCATCATTGCGGACCAAACTATGACAATTAAAAACGAACGCCGGGGCGCCGATCGTTTAGCCGAGGCCATACATAAATCAGGTGTAAACGTTATTTTTTCCTTGTCTGGAAATCAAATCATGCCGCTGTATGATGCTATTTTTGAATTTCCGATTCGGCTAATACATACCCGACATGAAGCAGCTGCGGTATTTATGGCAGAAGCTTATGCACAGGTTAGCGGGCAAATTGGTGTAGCACTCGTTACTGCCGCTCCCGGTTTCGCAAACGCCCTTGGCGCTCTTTATTCCGCAGCGATGTCCGAGTCACCCGTAATATTTCTAAGCGGAGATTCTCCCTGTAAGTTAGATGGGCAAGGAGCCTTTCAAGAATTTGATCAATTTAGCGCGGCTAAAGCTTTCGTAAAACATAGTTTCCGTTTAACACTCGAGGACGATCCCGCCGAGATATTTGCACAGGCTAAAGCCTTGGCACTGAACGGTACGCCCGGTCCTGTGCATATTGCTTTACCCGCCGATCTACTAGAAGCCGTTAATGATCACTGGGAGAACGATACTTCCTATTCCAATCAGAAAGTAGTGTCAGATCCTATTTCCCGGCAAGACCTTACCCTACTGCTAAATAAAATTTATTCGGCTAATAAGCCACTAATACTTGCCGGACCGCATGTCTTCCGTGCCCAAACACGATGTCAACTTACCGAGTTAGCCTCATTAGCCTGTGTTCCAATAATTGACTTAGATAGCCCTCGCGGTCTTCGGGATCCAGCAAAAGGCGCTATAAAGTCTGTTCTTGCTGAGTCCGATTTAGTTATCTATTTAGGCAAACGGATTGACTTTATGTCTGGGTTCGCATCCACAGAAATAATGCCAAATAGTAAATTAGTACTGATTTGTGATGACATGCAATACACAGAACATGCGCAAAGGCAGTTTGCCGAACGCCTCAGTTTAACCATTAATAGTGATGCACAATCCGTAGTCAAAACATTGATGTCCACTGACGAAGAACGATTTACTCAAACATCGATGATGGAGAGCAGAAAAACATGGATGGGAAAAGTGCAAGATGCTATTTCCTATCGACAGCTCGCCGTATATGATGAAGGGGAAAAGGCAAGTCATCTAGCTGCCATTGCCATAGGCAATGCCGTAGCAAAAACTCCTGATACGGTTTTGATATGTGATGGTGGCGAGTTTGGCCAATGGGCTCAAGGCTACGTTACTGCTAACACGCGTATCACCAACGGTCCATCTGGAGCGATCGGCGCCGGATTACCTTACGCAATTGGTGCTAAAGTTGCTAACCCTGACACGCCGGTCGTCGCCATAATGGGTGATGGTACAGCTGGTTTTCATTTTGCAGAATTTGAAACAGCGGCTCGGGAAGGGTTAGATTTAACCATCATTATTGGCAATGATTCTAAGTGGAATGCGGAACACGTTATTCAGCAGAGAGACTATGGACACGATCGCGCTTTTGGTTGTTCACTTCAGGAAAATACACGATACGATATTGCGGCAACTGGACTAGGTTGCAAAGGTGAAAATATTACTGACCTAACTCTCGTTGAAAAAATGATCGAAAAAAGCATGTCAGGAACAGGAACAACCTGCATTAACATATCCTTGCCTGGTGCTCCAGCTCCACAATACAGTAATCCACGGTCAGGACAAATTAATGACTGAGCCCAAAACAAAGGACTCCCATCTTAGCGTTAACGTCTGGCGTGGTGGCAATGAGGGCGAGTTAGTTAATTATCAGGTTCCGGCAAGGGAAAACCAAACCGTGCTAGATGTGATTACTGAAATTCAACGCTTTCAGCAACCTGACCTTGCATATCGTTTTGCATGTCGAGTAGGGGTATGCGGTTCATGTGCGATGACCGTAAATGGCCTACCAAGATGGACATGTCGAACGCACATCAAGAAGGTTGTGGATAACGGTCAGTTGACGGTGGAGCCGTTACGCAACCTCCCACGAATAAAAGATTTGGTTTGCGATTTGGAACCTTTTATCGATACCTGGAAGAAAGCTGGAGCACCCTTTTCTGGCTCAAGAACCCGATACGATCCGCCAGCGAACATTAAACCGGATTCACCACTAAGACAGGCCGCGGATGCGGGATTGCAATGCATCAATTGCGCCGTTTGTTATAGCGCCTGTGATGTAGTCCACTGGAATCGTGATTATGTAGGACCAGCGGCATTGAATAGAGCATGGACATTAGTAAATGATGTACGACATGCAAAGCGCCAAGAAACCTTCGAAAAGGCATTCTCAGAAAACGGCTGTCAGTCATGCCATAGCCACGGCAACTGCACTCGCCATTGCCCTATTCAACTTAATCCTTCCGAAAGTATTACGGGTCTGAAGAAGATGGTCTTTAAGGGCTTACCAAAGGAGGATAAGAAATGAATCGTTATCTATTCATTGCACAACGTTTGTCGGCCATGATACTGGCACCTCTAGTTATTATACATCTAGGCCTCATTCTATATGCTGTTAGTGATGGTCTTAGTGGTGCCGAAATCCTTTCCAGAACACACGGAAGCTGGGCGTGGGCATCATTCTATTTTGCATTCGTCCTGTCTGTAGCCGTACATGCTCCTATCGGAATTCGAAACATACTGAAGGAATGGACATCTATGAATCAGGCAATCATTAACGGATTCTGTTTGTTGTTCGGGTTAATGTTGTTACTGCTTGGCATTCGTGCCGTCACATCTGTGGTTTAGCTCATATGCATCCTCTACGAAGTCACAAAAGCTACCTAGCATCAATAGGTCATCGGGTGTCTGGAGTTGCGCTTGCGGTATTCCTGCCATTCCACTTTCTACTGTTAAGCACAGCCATCAATGGCGCAGACGCGATGGACGAGTACCTTACACTGGCTGAAATGCTACCCGTAAAAATTGCAGAATGGGGATTGGTAACTTTACTTGCCGCTCATTTATTTTTTGGTATACGGGTTTTATTACTGGAGTTCACTCATTGGCCTCGGCGCATCAATCGGTACGCGGCATGGATCGTGCCATGCACTATCGCTACCATACTGATTGCCACGTTATTCATAATTCGGGTTTATTAAATGAAGACTTCTGTGGAGCATCACAAAACCGACATTCTTATTCTGGGGACAGGTGGTGCCGGACTATTTGCAGCATTGCATGCAAAACAAACAAACCCCGATCTCGATGTCACCATCGCCGTCAAAGGGCTGTTTGGAAAATCAGGCTGTACACGCATGGTACAAGGAGGATTTAATGTTGCGCTCAATCCTGGGGATTCAGTTGAACGACATTTCATGGACACTATTGTTGGCGGCAAATGGTTACCACGCCAAGATCTTGCATGGCGACTATGCGAAACGGCTATCGAACGTATTCGTGAGCTGGAAAATGAACTTGGGTGCTTTTTTGATCGAAACAATGATGGCACCCTTCACCAAAAAGCATTTGCGGGGCAAAGCTTTGACCGAACGGCGCATAAAGGTGATTTAACAGGTATTGAAATCATCAATCGTCTGATGGAAAAAGTTTGGACGCTGGACGTGCATAAGCTGGAAGAACATCGGGCCATAGAACTGATACCAGCGGCAGACGGATCGGGTATTTCAGGGGTATTACTCATCGATATTCGTACAGGGAAGTATCGTTTTGTTCAGGCAAAAACTGTTTTACTTGGCACCGGTGCCGGACCCTCAATGTATCAGTACCATACCCCATCAGGAGACAAAACATGTGATGGACTAGCAATGGCTCTGCGTTATGGACTACCACTTCGTGATATGGAAATGGTGCAGTTTCACCCGACCGGTATTCTTGCTGGAAGTAACACAAGAATGACTGGAACAATCTTAGAAGAGGGACTTCGAGGTGCAGGTGGTTATCTGTTAAACGGAAATGGGGATCGTTTCATGAGTAATTATCATCCAGCTGCCGAGCGAGCAACACGAGACATTGTCTCACGTAGCATGTACAACGAAATGCGCGAAGGACGTACAACACCCCAGGGAGGCTTGTATATCGAAATGGCGCATCTTGGTGAAGAGAATGTTAGAAAGAAATTTCCAGGCATGGTTAAGCGCTGTGAGGATTGTGGTTTTGATCTCGCAGGAGGACGCGTCGAAGTTGTCCCCACCGCACACTACATGATGGGTGGCATTGAAATGGAAATTGACGGATCAACCGCATCTCCGGGATTATATGTAGCCGGAGAAGACGCTGGCGGCGTTCACGGTGCCAACCGGCTAGGCGGTAATGGTGTTGCCAATAGTACCGTTTTTGGAGGAATTGCAGGGGAATCCATGGCTATTGCTATAAACAAAGGTCTAGGATTTAGAGATGCAGACCAGAACGCAATAGATGCGGGGATACAAAGGGCTGAATACCCTTTTTCGAAAACCCATTCTGATATTATGGAATTACGTGAACGTCTCTGGGTAGACATGTGGGAACATGTTGGCATAACCCGCGAGGCAAGCGGAATAGTTAAAGGCCAAACAGCTATTAGTAATATTCGCACACAACTCATGCAAACCGGACTCACTGACGATGATCGTCGATTTAATCTGACCTGGCACGATTGGCTAAATATGGACAGTCTACTTGATGTAAGTGACGTTATTGCACTTGCATCCCTGCAACGCACAGATTCACGCGGGGCTCATTATCGTGAGGATTTTCCGGAATCTGGAGATTTAACCACTACTGCCTATACTCAAGTTTCCCAAGACGGTAACAATCTAACCGCCAAAACCGTTCCAGTAGAGTTTTCCATCGTCAAGCCAGGAGAATCCTTGATAGATGACGAAGCCGGTGCTCCACCTCCAACCCAGAGTTAAAACAATGATTTCCAATGCAACACTAGAGCAGGCCAGCTACGAGATTATGAAAAAAGCGGCTATAGATATTCCAGAAGACTATCTTGCCGGGATCAAATCTGTAGCGGCGAAAGAATCTGAACAGTTGTCAGGTTTTGTTATAAAAACCATGATTAATAACTACGAAGCGGCAACAGAAGACCGTCGACCGATGTGTGCAGATACTGGATTACCACGGTATTATGTAAAGGTTGGAGATCATGCACGATTTGATGGCGGATTCACCGGGATGGAACGAGCAATGCGTTCTGCTACTGCCCGTGCGACGATAGATGTTCCTCTTCGCCCAAACCGAGTTCATCCATTATGGCGCACAGACAATAATAACAACGTCGGCATCAATTCGCCGGAAGTAGAATGGAGCTTCGAACCAGACGCAGACTGGATCGATATCACCACTGTCCATAAAGGTGGCTTGTTCGGAACTGATTACCGTATGCTATTTCCTGGCGACGGTATCGATGGGATCAAAAGATTTCTATTAGATACACTTATTTCGTTTGGTAAGCGCGGGTTATGCTGCCAACCCGCAATCATAGGAATCGGGCTGGGTGGTTCCAAAGATACCTGTATGCAACTTGGTAAACAAGCGGCTTGTCTGCGTGTTGTTGGCAACCGAAATCCAGACCCAAAAATTGCAGAATTAGAAGTTGAACTAAAGGATGTTGCCAACGGTATAGGAATGGGTCCAATGGGTTTTGTCGGCTCTTCAATGGCTGTCGACCTTCATATTGAAGTTGGACATACACACACAGGTGGAATGCCAATAAGTGTGCATACATTTTGTCTATCATCGCGCAGAGCAACTGCGCGTATACATGCTGATGACACCATTGAGTATCGAACGGATCCGATGTGGTTTACACCCTACTATCGACGAGAAACTGTTATTTGGGAGAATACATAATGCTGAATAAAGTTAACCTGGATCTACCGGCATCACCGGACGATATAGCAAAGTTGGCTATCGGTTCTATAGTTTTTCTAAACGGTATTGTATACACCGCTCGCGAAGGCGTGTACAACAAAGTATTGGTTGATGGAAGAGAGCTACCAGATGATTTAACCTCGCGAAGTAATGTTAATTTTCATTGTTCACCCGCTGCATCAAAGAATGAGAATGGGGAGTTTCATATTGGTGGTGTAACGGCTACTGCCAGTTTTCGTTTTTCTAAATACCTTGCACAATGGTTGGATCTAACAAATACTAAAATAGTAATCGGCAAAGGCGGAATGCCAGTGAACGACTATAAAAACATATTAGCACCACGGGGAGCTGTATATTTAACCACCGTTGGATACGGCACGGGTGCGTTACTTGGTCGCGGAGTTCAATCAGTCGACGCTGTGCACTGGCTCAATGAACTGGGTATCGCCCAAGCGCTATGGATTTTTAAAGTTAAGAACTTTGGCCCGTTTCTTGTGGATAGTGACCTGCAAGGAAATTCCTTGTTCGCTCAACAAGGTGAATTGATAAACCAAAATGTAGAAGGTCTTTACGACGGGTTAAAGGAACCCGCGCTCCATCGATATGGCGAAACAGGTAATCGAAAAGACGAGCTTATGTAAAAATTATGGTTCTTCGGAAACATCACACTTTTCGAATATAGCTTTATAAAGCAAATCGAGCGACGAACGTTCGCCGAAGCTCCAAGCTATATCTTTTATAGATTCGGCTCGCGATTCACTAATTCCACTGCGTGAAAATCGATCAAATTTTTCATCTATTTGTTCATCAGTTAATGGCGATTCAGGATCGCCATCCGCCTCAGTCGGACCTGAATCCAACACCGTGCCGTCTATAAGTTTGACAATTACGTGGCTAAAACGGCGTGCAGGGAATTCTTCATTGTACTGTTCTACCTCTACTAATTTAATTCGAGCACTTAGTGAAGTAACTTTTTCGTTTCGCAACCCTTCACCTTCAATTTCATTTACTCCAACCCCACCGTGAACCAATGCTGCGGCCACAGGAAAAGGCAGGCTATACTGTGCTTGCTCGGTTGTGAATGGGCGAGCGGTAGCAAGCCGAGCCGACTCATGGAAGGTTCCAATTTCGACTTCCTTAATTTGTTCATACGAAAAATCATGCCGCTTCATAAGCTCGAGAACGGCGATGACTCCCGGTTGAGCCCAACGACAAACCGGATATGGTTTCATATACTGTTCATCCATTCTCCAGATCACGCCTAAATCAGACCAGACATCAGCAACGTCTTCATGCTCTGTTGTTATCGCTGGAGCACCAGTAAAACCGTCACGAGCGAGCAACGCTGCAGAAACCCCAGCCATCGCTCCCCACCCTGATCCATCCTTTACCATTGTAGGATGATCGATACATCGCATCATTTGACTTCGTGGCCCATGATACTCAGCTATACCTAAAGCTTCCCGGGTCTGAGCATCAGTCAAACCCATCTGTCGAGAGCCTACTGCAGCAACGGCAAGAGCCACCCAGGCACCTGACGTGTGATAGTCGCATGCAGTTTTATGAAGCGCGATTCCGCATCTCACACCTACTTCATATCCAACAACAAGTGACGTCAGAAACTGTTTCTCACTTAGAGCTGTGTTTAAGAAGGAAAAGCCCAGCAATGCTGGCAAAACCCCACAACCCACATGACCTTTGGTAAGTTTATGCCCGTCGTGCGCATCGACTGAATCTATTGTCATTCCACCAGCAAGTGCAGCACCACTCAAACTAGTCATCCGTCCATCAAAGAGCAATGGAACTTTCGAACTCATAGCGCCAAACTGTTCTAAAGCGTGTAATCTTATTATCTTAGACAAATTTGTCGATGTACCCGCCACAGCAACACCCAATAAATCTAAAACGGCTCTACGAGCAGAATGTACTACCGAATCAGGAAGTTGTTCGTAATGGCAGTTATGTATAAATTTAAGTAATACCTGATTCATAAATCATCCGAACAAGGTTAGCGGCGTTATTAGGGACATACAGATTTTAAACACTATCCCATAGCTATGTTTATGGATAACATTTTTCGTAGAAACGCAAATTTAGCATAAATAATTCATCACTGCTGATGTGGCAGCCATCACAAATGGTGAACCCATATCTAAACGAACATCTTCACTTCCGTTTAGAAAGATTCTTTGATTATTCAAAAACATCTAATGCTAGGAAAAAAATTGAATACCTGGCCAATGATGAAAAAGAGTGCTGAGGAATTCTATACGCGAATGTTGTTCGAGCACGCAATGCAATCAACTTCATATGCAAGTAACTATCGATAACTTTCGTAACTTCAAGCTGTCGCCATAGCGATCAACGATCCTTTAAGCTAGAATTGGTCATATAGAAAAACCATTTCAGACCTAACGAGTAACGAGCTCTATATAAGTTAAACATCTATAAGTTCACTACACAACAAGTTCTGACATCATTTCAAATTCGAATCAAATAGCATAATTGGGTAAATATTAATATGAATAGTAACGTTCTGACTATCGGCGTCGGTTACGATAAAGTGGAGAGCACAGCGTGGCATACGTTAATCCATTCCATTATGGCAAAATCTACTCGACCACTTGCATTTATACCGATAAAACGTAAAAACTTAATAAGTATCTATACACGCCCACGCGACCCTAAGCAATCAAACGATTTTTCCTTTACGCGATTTTTATTACCTTACTTGTGTGGCTACCAAGGACAGTCTCTGTTTATGGATTGCGACATGTTGGTAAGAACCGACATAACAGAGCTATTTGATTTATTTGATAAACAATATGCCGTTCAAGTTGTAAAACACGACTACTCCCCATCGGACCAAGTGAAATATCTAGGTACTGTTCAGTACACTTATCCTAAAAAGAACTGGTCATCTGTAATGTTGTTCAACAACGAACAATGTACCGCTCTCACACCAGAATATGTAAATACAGCTAGCGGTTTAGAACTCCACCAATTTAAGTGGCTGGAATCAGCTGGCCTAGTTGGTGAATTACCTCTTGCCTGGAACTGGTTAGTCGGGGAATATCCATTCGGTTATGGAGGCGTTGAAAAAGACAATGTGAAAAATGCTCATTTCACTATAGGTGGTCCCTATTTCTTAGAGTATGCGAAACAGGATATCGATTTTTCAGTCGACTGGTTTCATGCTCACGCGATGATGGATTTCTGCCGGCAGCGTTATGAACTTATCGAAGATGAAGAGTAAGAGATAACACTATAGAATCAATTAGAATATTTATTTTCTAAGAATAAAACCTAAAGAAGCGGTTCCTCTCTACTAGTGCTAGCCGCTTCAATCTCAGCAACCGTAGCTTCACCTTCATCAAGAAGTGCATAGAGTGCCGCTATGATAATACTATGCCTATCCACCATAAAGTGTTTACGCAATTTTTGTCGGGTATCACTCATTCCAAACCCATCTGTACCTAAAACAGTGTACGAACGTTTAACTAAACCACGAATCTGATTCGGATATTGTTTAACATAGTCAGTAGCTGCAACTACAGGCCCCTGTTTGTCTGATAACAACCTATCAACATGACTCCTCAATTTTTTAGACTTGGGGTTATATCTATTATAACGTTCGACCTCGTCCCCATCTCTTGCCAATTCAGTAAAACTTGTAACACTCCATATATCGCTCACAATTTGATAATCTTGTTCTAATATTCTTGCGGCCGCTTCTACTTCACGCAATATCGTACCACTGCCCATCAATTGAACACGACGTAATGACGAGTCATCATTGCTTGAACTCAACAAGTACATTCCCTTAACGATATCATCCTCAATACCGCTCGGCTTTTTAGGCTGGGGATAATTTTCATTCATTACAGTAATGTAGTAAAACTCATCAATATTTTCTCGCATAATTCGACGCGAGCCATAGTCAAATATCACAGCTAGTTCATAGGCATAACATGGATCATAGGAGCGGCAATTTGGAACCATGGCTGCGATCACATGACTATTTCCATCTTGATGCTGCAATCCTTCTCCGCTCAAAGTGGTTTTTCCTGCAGTCGCTCCAATTAGAAAACCACGTGCTCTTTGATCCGCAGCCGCCCATATCATATCCCCTACTCGCTGAAAGCCGAACATCGAGTAGTAGATATATACAGATAACATTGGCACATTATGGGTACTGTAAGATGTTGCTGCTGCTGTCCAGGATGCTAATGCACCTGCCTCGGATATACCCTCTTCTAAAAGCTGTCCATTTTCTTGTTCTCTATATGCCAATAGACTCGCGGAATCCTCAGGCTCATATAGTTGCCCGCCGGGTGAATAGATTCCGATTTGCCGAAATAGATTGGCCATACCAAAGGTTCGTGCTTCATCTGCAACAATGGGCACGACTCTGGGACCGACATCTTCATTGCGTAACAATCCACCTAACATACGAACGAAAGCCATCGTCGTTGAGCCACCTTTATCATTAGGTTCATTAACGAAACCAGCATAGCTATCCAGTGGAGGAAATTCGATAGATTGAGAGCGTGTTAAGCGTTTTGGTAAACTACCTCCAAGCTGTCGCCGCCTTTCCAGCAGATACTTCATTTCCGCACTATCCGAATCTGGACAGTAAAACTCCAAATCTTCGATGGCTTTGTCGGACATAGGTATGGAAAATCGATCACGAAATTCAAGAAGTCCCTGAGCCCCCAGCTTTTTAGTTTGATGTGAAGTCATGCGTGACTCACCAACCTCACCCATACCGAATCCTTTCTTAGTCTTTGCAAGGATAACTGTTGGCCGATCTAAACAATCATTAGCCGCCGAAAACGCAGCATAAAGTTTTCGAACATCGTGTCCGCCGCGACGCAACCCATCAATTTCAGCGTCAGTCATATGTTCAACCAGTTTCATTACTTCAGGATCTTCGGCAAAGAAATGCTTAAGATTGTACTCACCATCATTTGCGCCCAATGTCTGATATTTACCATCAACAGTTGCAGCAAAACGTCTCAGCAACGCGTGATTAGTATCTTTTGCAAATAGCGCATCCCATTCAGATCCCCATAATACCTTTATGACATTCCAACCGGCACCCTGAAAAATCGACTCTAACTCGGGAATTATTTGCCCATTTCCACGTACCGGACCATCAAGTCGTTGTAAGTTACAATTAATGATAAATGTAAGGTTGTCTAATTTCTCCCGTGCCGCCAGAGAAAGTGCGGCTAGAGACTCAGGTTCATCCATCTCCCCATCACCAAATACGCCCCAGACTTTACGGCCTTCGTTTTCAGTAAAACCCCGAGAATCGAGATACTTCATAAAACGCGCATTGTATATCGCATTAATAGGCCCAATTCCCATTGACCCTGTAGGGAATTGCCAAAAATCCGGCATCAGCCACGGATGAGGATAAGAGCAAAGCCCATGACCAGAAGTTTCTTGTCTATAGTGCGCTAGATGCTGTGCATCCAGTCTCCCTTCTAGGTAGGCTCGAGCATAGATGCCGGGCGCAGAATGGGGTTGGAAATATACAAGATCGGCAGAATTCCCGCCACGAAAGAAATGATTGAAACCCATTTCGAATATCTCTGCAACAGATGCATAACTTGCAATATGACCACCTAACTCACCATAAGCCTGATTAGCCCGCATAACCATCGCTAAAGCATTCCATCTCAGTATGGCAGTAATTCGTTCCTCAACGTCTATATCGCCGGGATACTTCGGTTGTTGCTCTTCTGCAATAGTATTTCTATATGGTGAGAATCGCGATGATTCCTGAACTAAGCCGATTTCTTTTGCATGTCGATCTAGCGCCTGAAGTATTAATCTTGCATTTTCAGCCCCGTCACTCTCAATTAACGAATCCAGAGACTCAATCCATTCAGTTTTCTCAAACTCTAGTTCATCGGTAGTTAAATCAGATTCAGTCATTGTCGGTCTAAAAAACATGTTTTTATTGTGGAAGACAACAGTATCAAAATATCCAACGCATATTCAGACAAAATCATCTTAGTTACACCTATAATGAACAATATTATGCTTACATTTAGAACAAATACGATAGATTATGCTAAAGATAAAAATTGATAATACCGATAAACGCATTCTACGAGAACTCCAGAAAAATGCTCGTTTGAGCAACGTTGAGCTAGCCGAACAGGTGGGGTTATCACCTTCCCCATGCTTGGCGAGAGTTAAATCACTTACCCAGCGTGGGATCATAAAGCGTCATGTCACCCTAGTTGACCCCGAAAAGGTAGACCTTGCACTCACAGTCTTCATAAGGATTTCTCTAGAACAACAATCGGAGCGAGCATTGGAAAATTTCGAGAAAAGTATTAGTACACTACCAGAAGTGCTGGAGTGCTATCTAATGACAGGGGATTCTGACTATCTCATTCGTGTTGTGGCTGCGGACGTCAATACGCTCAAGGACTTTATTTTAAACCACTTAACCGGTGTAGAGGGTATTTCCAACATACGTTCATCATTGGCATTGAAACAAGTCAAATACGAGACAGCATTACCGTTAGCTTAGATAAAGAGCAACATTTCAAATCTGACAAAACGTAGCCTATTAAAAATATAATATGAAAAACTCGAACTACCTAAGGGCACAAAAATAAATTAAATTATCAGCATGTAAATTGAAAAAAAATCTCGCATACATATCAATCTCCAACACCTACGCATAAATCCAGATTGAATCTTAAAATAACAAATCACTTGAATTTCCTAACTCGTGTATTACGCGATGACGCACCTGAAGGTATACAGCTATCCAATGCTGAATGTGACCAACTAATAAGTGTCTGCAAGTCACAGGGTGTGAGCGCAATAATATATAAAAAAATCGAACACTTACCATGTGAAGGAAATGCCGCTACGAAATTTAAAAACAGTTTAAATAATGAATATAAAATTCAAAGTCTCGTCAATATGTTACGACAGACAGAAGAAGCTCGCGTTCTGACTGAATTAAAAAATGTAGATATTAATCCAATTCTGTTAAAAGGTGCAGGAATTTCACAAACACATTATCCCCAGGCAGAATTGAGAGAGCGAACCGATTGTGATCTATTTATCAATTTAAATGATATTGAAAAAACACGAAAATTATTATCAAAACAAGGCTATTCCCTTGGACGCTCGACCTATCGAAGCCATCAGTTTTCTGTCACTTCCACCCTGGTCACTCGATATACGTATCATTTGATATTCACTGGCGAATCTCAAATGCTCCACAATTCGCCCAGACCATAAATTATCAGGAAGCTTTGCTCAATTCCATTCCACTCTCAACGCCGCCACGAGCGCTTGTTCTAAATCCACAATACGCCCTCTTACTTGCATGTATGCATCGATTAGGAAATTCCAACCATGATAAAAACATGCTGAAATGGATTTACGATATTCATTTGCTTATTCTAAATATGCCAACACGAGAGTTAGAACTTTTTACAGAACTAGCAAACAAGAAAGATCTCTCCACTGTCTGTCTTGATGGATTCGAAAGGACTCAAGAGCTGTTTCACACTATAATTCCTAGCTCTATATTGAGTTCACTATCCCAACACGCGGCTACCGCACAAAAAACAAACCGATTCAGGAAAAGTCAACTCGGTCTAATAATCGATGACTTAAAGTTATTACCGGGGTGGACAGCTAAATACAAACTCATTATCGAACATGTATTTCCAGATTTCGAATACTTGCTCTCAAAATATCCCAACAAAGGCAAAGTGTGGATACCTCTACTCTGGCTTCATCATCTCGGATCTGCACTTTATAAAAGACTAACACTCCGATAAATGCAATTTAAAGACAGAGATCATCGGCTCACAAATTATTCCATAGAAATTACTATTTTCCCAAAATGACGCGCTTGCTGCATGTATTGATAAGCGGCTGGAGCTTGATCAAACGTAAAGGTTCTGTCAATAACTGGACTAATTTTGTGAAAATCTAATGCATTATTCATTTCTAAAAATAAACTTCTTGACCCGACATACATACCCTGCAAACGAATAGATTTTCGCATTAATCCAGTAATATCTAACTCTGAGGTGTCTAACACTCCAATGAACGCTATGTGCCCACCAACCCGGGTTGAGTCTATAGACTTTGCTAAAGTTCCTGAGCCACCAACCTCTACAACATGATCAACTCCGAGCCCACGGGTATGTTCAAGCACAGCCTCATTCCAGTGTGGTTCCTTTCGATAATTAATTACTTGATCTGCACCTAAAGCAGAAGCTTTCTGGAGTTTCTCATCACTGGAAGACGTTAAAATTACACGAGCGCCATGCATTTTTGCGAATTGCAGTGCAAACAAAGAAACTCCACCGGTCCCAAGTAATAATACGTTATCTCCTGCCTTTACTCCGCCACTTTCGACAAGAGCGCGCCAAGCTGTCAACGCAGCACACGGCAATGTGGCGGCCTGCTGCCACGATAAGTAATCGGGGATCATAACCAAGCCCGATTCAAAAAATACAACTTCTTCAGCTAATACACCATCCTGTGGGCCGCCTAATGCAGAGGACATTATTTGTGACGAGATCGGACCGCTCGTCCAATCCCCGAAGAAGCAACCGGCAACTCGGTCGCCAACGCCAAATCTAGATACGCCTTCACCAACAGACACTACTTCACCAGCAGCGTCTGAGTTTGGCACTCTTCCCCACGGTACATTGCGTACCTGGGGGTTTAAGATCGTACTTAAATCCCGATTATTTATTGATGAAGCCATTATTCGAACACACACCTGCCCAAAATCTGGCTTGGGCGTCGGATGCTCAGTTATCGCCAACGAATCGATACCGCCTGGCGATTGGATTTCCCATGCTTTCATTAAAAACCTCATTCTCGAAAAAGACTGTTATATCCACTGTATTACAGCACAAAAATATACGTCAGTTATGCTGTTTTTAAAAAGCTGACGCATATAGTCGAAGCGTAATTGACTTTACTAATTCGACTCGCAACAATACAGCCAATCTACCTCCTATTTTCTTGGACAATCTATTGAAAATCGAAATTCTATGCACTGGTGATGAAATACTTACTGGAAAAACAGTTAATACCAACTACAGTCATTTAGCACAAAGGCTAACTGAGCATGGTTTTCAAACCTATTGGGGAACCACGGTTGGCGACGATTCAGGCAGTTTGTTAACTGCTTTTAGACAAGCTTCCGAACGCGCGGACGCCGTTATTGTAAACGGAGGACTCGGGCCGACAGTAGACGATCTAACTCAGGTAATTGCGGCCCAGGCAGCTAACCAGCCTTTAGAACTCAATCATTACTGGTTAGGAGAAATCGAATCTTGGTACCATAAGAACGGCCGAGTAATGCCGACAAACAACCAGAAACAGGCTATGTTACCTGCGGGTTCCGAGTTGATTGACAACCCGATTGGTACTGCATGCGGTTTCGCCCTTAATATAAATAGCGCACGATTCTTTTTCACCCCCGGTGTACCTCGGGAGTTCAAACTGATGGTCGAAGACGAAATACTGCCGCGACTACAAGCCATGCGAGGCAACACTATTTATACTCAGGTCAAGCGATTTCACAGCTTTGGAATTGGAGAATCTCGTGCTGACAGATTACTAGCAGACATTGAGAAGATGGCACCGCAGCGGGACGTAAAGCTCGGATTCCAATCTCACTTCCCCCAGTTAGAAACAAAACTGACAATAAGTGATACTAACCAAGATACTCTCAAGAAGAAACTTGAGCCACTGACAAACGCTGTTCGCGAGAAACTGGGAAATTTTGTTGTCGCCGAAGACAACGAAACACTAGAGGGAGTCATTATTCAGGCACTCGCTAAAAGTAACGCACTATTAGCCATTGCAGAAACCGGAACAGCAGGTGGCGTACTATCTAGACTCTTGGGTTGTAGTTCAAATAACAACATTACACGGGGGTACGCAGCAACGAACTACGATGAACTATGTGCCATGTTAGATGCCAGTAACAATACCGGTATAGCTACAAATCAGCCCGTTGTAGAAACAGTTCATCAGTTGTGCGAATCCGCGCAGTGTTCTATAGGACTAATGGTCCATCTGGAACATAACCAGAAATCAAACGAATCAGCAAACATTAGCATCGCTATAGGAAATAAAACCGGGGTCCACATGCGAGAAGGCACATTACCCGGTAGAGTAGGTTGGACGAAAACTGCAGCAATTGAATTAGCACTTGATTGCTTACGCCGATACCTGTTGAACTTACCGGTTTATGAACGTATCGATTTCGAACAGCACTAACATGCCACATATATGGCCTATATCTGCATTCGATTAAATTTGAGAGTTACCGAAAGAAACGGCTACCTATTTGGAAATAGCCTTTGACTCGCGGTGTGACATATAAGTAACAGATCCTAGTATTAGTAAACCTCCAGCAATAACCCAAGTATCGGGAACGTCACCAAAGAAGATATAGCCAAATATCACGGCCCATAATAACTGCAGAAACGAGAAAGGCTGGGTTAACGACAACGGTGCACAAGCTATTGCTCGGGTTAGCGCATAATGTCCCACTGTAGCAAACACAGCAACCAACATAAGCCATATAAGCTCAGTACCACTCGGCGTTACCCAAACTAATAATGCACCGGGCAAAAGCGCCATGGTACAACCTACGGATAAAAGTGCCAATATATCACCAGGCGCGTGAGACTTAGTAAGCTGCTTAGCCAAAAGAAACGAACCAGCAAAACATGGTGCAGCTAGCAATTGCGCCAGTGAGCCAACACTTACTTGATTAAAACCAGGTCGTATAATGATTAGCACACCAATGAACCCAAATGCGATCGCCAAAACTCTACGAATGCGAATTGTTTCGTTAAAAAAGATAACCGCACCCAACGTAGTAAATATTGGAGCGGTATAACCTATCGCCGTTACCTCAGCTATTGAAATGCGAGACATGGCGAAAAACCACAATATAACGGCGCCAGCATGGATCGTTCCTCTGACAATATAAATAGCATAGCTTTTCGACCCAATATTTCTCCACTGCATGCGAAGTAGTACTGGTAACAGAATTATTAGTCCAAAAGCATATCGAATAAACGCAGCCTGCACCGAGGGCATTGAAGAACTCAGGTGACGCACGATGACTGCTACAGCGACAAATAGTAATCCGGCGCTGATCATCCACACAGCACCTGTGAAAAACTTTACATCCGCGTTAACGATAGAAGACTCAAATTTTTTCAGTCCTCTACTTGAGTTCACGTGCCCTTATATGCCTCTTTGTCATCATACGGAAACCACCAGAAATCTTGTGTACCACAATGTGGATCTATCCAAACGAACTTAGTTTGTCGGAATGTCTCAAGGCCTTCAGCGCCAAGCTGACGGCCCATACCACTCATTTTCGTTCCCCCGAACGGGCCTCCGTCGTTATCCAATAATGGCGCATTAACCCAAACCATGCCACCTTGTAGCTCGTTAGCAGCCGTCATGGTTTCGCTCATATTAGTTGTATACAAACAAGCACCCAAGCCGAATTTGGAGTCATTTGCTAGTTCCATAGCTTGCTCAAAACTACTCACTTTACATATTGGAGCCACGGGACCAAAACTCTCGTTCTGAAATATATCCATTTCCACAGTGCAGTCCTGCAGTATCGTCGGCTCGACAAACCAACCTTTTTCCAAATCATCCGGACGTCCCCCGCCGGTTCGTACTTTTGCACCCTGCTCTATAGCCCTTTGAATAACACGCTCATAGCGACCCCGTTCCTTTTCACTGACCATTGGACCCATTTCAACCTTACCCAGTCCATTACCTATACGAATAGCTTTCACGTGTTCTGCAAGCAGTTCGATAAATTCATCATGAATATCTTTATGCACGAAAAACCGTTCTGCGGATACGCAAATCTGCCCGCAGTTCATATAAGCTGAAAAAGCGGCGGCCCGCGCCGCGACATCCAACGGCGCACTTGGCATTACTATAAAAGGATCATTACCCGATGTTTCTATCAGCGTCGGCTTCATCAAATTGCCGCATGTAGCAGCGATCGCGCGACCGGTTGGAACACTACCTGTAAACGCCACCATATGAGTGTCTGCATGTTCGACCAGTGCCTTACCCGCAGCACCTGCTCCGGTTACAACTTGAAACAATCCGTCGGGGAGATGACGGTTAAAAGTTTCCGCAAAGAGAAGTGTCGTAATAGAGGTATATTCCGAAGGCTTTACAATGACTGCATTCCCGCAAATTAACGCTGCAGCGCCTTCCCAAGCAAGCAAAGTCATCGGATAGTTAAAGGGCTGAATAGAAACTACGGTACCAAGGGGTAACTTCAGCGTGTAGTTAAAATGCCCCTCTACCGCATTGCCAATTACCTTACCCACATCACTACGACCAATTTCCGCATAGTAACGTATAGCGGATACCGACCAATCAACTTCGTCTGCGGATTCTTTATATGGTTTTCCCATTTCTCGAGTCAGTGCCTCAGCTAGCTCAGCTTTCCGCCCATGTAACTCATTGGCAATATCATGCATAGTTTCTGCACGTTCAAGTGCGCTTAAACGCCACCAGCCTTTTTGAGCTTTACTAGCCGCTACTGTTGCTTGATCTATTTCCGTCATGGAAGTCTCAGCAATTTCCCCAATCGTAGACTCACTAGACGGGTCTATAATCGGTATTCGCTCACCGGATGTACTCTCAATATACTGCCCATTGATAAGTATCTTCCCACTTAAACTTTTAAACACATCTGTCATCGACATAACTCTCTCCTGAATAATAGTTCATTAAGACAAATTAAAGACTTCATTTTTCGCAAATACAAGCGCGGTATATACGCTAATGCCTTGCTTACAAAATCAGTTGCGGCTGTTGTCCTGACGCACGAGAAATGACACTAGTGCTCGATATTCTCCTAAAATAATACATCGAGTTACTATTGATTATTACTTCTATTCCTCGATGAATAATTTTATGCACACGTAACATTCAAGACCATTGTATCAACACTAAGTTGAAAAACATATGACAGCTATGCGCTGGCTAATTTCGTACAAAATTCCATAGTAAACAATTCATTCCGCAAACCTACTAGCGTTTACCTTTTTGCTTAGATACTAGATTCAGAACCGTTGTAATAATGCGAGACGCAACTAATGCACTGCGATTCTGAATATCGTTATCTGGCATAAATTCCAGTAAATTGAATCCAGCAATTTCGTGATTTGAAGCAATTTTCTCAATAATCTCAACCGCACCGTAATAGTCGAAACCACCCGGTGCCGGTCCTATGACACCCGGAACTACTGTGGGATCCATGACATCAATATCAAAATTAATGATTACCGGTAAAGAGTTAGGTATAGCGGCTAGTACTTTCTCAAAGGAGCTTTTTCGATATTCCCGCATTGGAAAAAATCGCACACCCCAGTCAATTGCATCTTGAAAATCCAACGGCTTCGCACTACCAATCCCCCGCGCACCAATCTGCACCATATGCTTTACCCAAGGCATTTCAGATGCACGTCGCATGTTGCTCGAAAGCCCGTAACGTTCTCCATCCACGTTATCTCTCCAGTCTATATGTGCATCGAACTGAATCACTGTTACCGGCCCATAATCCTTAAATGCCTGAAATACCGGAATCGGTACAGAGTCATCACCGCCTATAACAACAGGAACTGCTTTAATCGATAGAATCTCTTCAACCGCATTCGTTATATTCTGACGGTTAGAGACAAAATCAACTTCGCTATAATCCAAGTCCCCCAGATCGACAACGGTTACATTATCCGGAATAACCTTTTCACCAAGATCGAAATCATGATGCTTCGAAATACCCGGCCATACTTGTGCCGAGCGGACCTGTCGGGCAGCAGTTGCACAGTATGGTCCGACTGAAGCATAGGGGGTAGCCGCTGGCACTCCCAGTATTGCTATATCAACCGATTTATCCAACGGGCCTTCGGCAACACCAAGAAACCCTCCACTTGATTTGCCACCGAACATTGCTCCCATATTTGGCTTGTCTACCATTATTCATACCTACTGATGTTTACGCTAGAACGTAGAATTTTCAGAAAGGCCAACCCTCACCCAAACGACTGTGGACCATAAATCCAGTTCAGTTTTCGATACCAATCTTCTGGGCTCAACGCCGACATTACACTATTACGCACAGCTGCCTGTGCTCCTGACGGATGATAAATATGATCTCCTATCAATCTTGAATACATCGAAACTCGGGAAGTACGAACCATACGGCGATCAAGATATTGGTTAAATGCTTCCGACGGTTTATCGAAAGATTTGACCATCATTCCCAGACACACTGCATCTTCCATCGCCATACAAGCGCCTTGAGCGAAGTACTGCAACATTGGATGTGCCGCATCCCCAAGTAAAACAACCGGACCATCTGTCCACCGGGTAACTGGGTCACGATCACAAAGCACCCACAAACGCCAGTCAATTCCCTGCCGAACAATATTAAACGGCTCCTCTGCAATATGATCAAACCCACGAGTCACCTGTTCTGCACTTACGGATTCACCTGAAACCACTCGTTGTGCATCATCGTGAAAGGTAACCACCAAATTGAAGTATTTCCAGCCCTTCAGGGGGTAGTGTACGATATGGCATTTAGGTCCTGCCCATAATGCAGCGGCATTCCATCGACTGTTTTTTGGCATACGTTCCACTGGTATGACGGAGCGATAGGTCGTATGCCCAGAAATTCTCGGAACACCGTCTCCTAGCATCGTATTTCGGACAACTGAATGCAGTCCGTCTGCAGCAACCAAGGCCCGTCCACAAACATTGTCGGAGTTTTTCACCTGCACAGAAACACCAGCATCCTCTTTAGAATACCCAATCACGTGATGATAGGCACGTAATTCTATTAAGTTGGATGCCCTACAAGCTTTAAGTAAAATACCGTGAAGATCCGCCCTATGAATAACTGCATATGGGTTTTTAAACCACTTACGAAAATCTTCTTTTAGCGGAATATTGCAAATTTCCTTCGCATCTGTGGCATCCATCAACCGAAGTTGGTCAATATAAATCGCAATACTCCGAGCAGCCTCACCTACTCCGAGTAAATCTAGGCAGTGAAAAGCATTTGGCGCTAACTGTATACCAGCCCCAATTTCGTTAAACTCCGCTGCTTGTTCAAGTACAATACTTTTTTTACCGGCAAGGGATAGCGCCAGAGCCGTGGCTAATCCACCGATGCCGCCACCTGAAATAATGAACTTGTCGCGCATGCATTAACCTCAGAGTTGGAAACTTGTTTGATAACTACCTTTCAATCTTAGATAAAGAAGCTAGTACGATTAACTAATAACACCAACAATTACTAGATACTCGTGTGCAGGAAACTATCGCGAAAATAAGTCATTACGAATACCATTACTTACCCTTGTGAATATTGTTGTATGCTGACGCACGTTATTGCAATTAGCAGCAATACCAACAACAATAACAAAAAGATTTTATTTCTAAAACCCGTATTCCGTCTTAATCTAGCCATGACTTCACAAACAACGCTATCCCGACTGTTTAAGCCACTATCACTTGCTAAAACTACTCTTAACAATCGAATTATTATTGCACCAATGTGTCAATATTCTGCCACAGATGGAAATGCTTCAGCATGGCATCAAACCCATCTTGGCAGCTTGGCTATCTCAGGTGCAGGATTACTTTTTCTCGAAGCCACAGCGGTTAACCCTGACGGCAGAATTACACCCTATTGCCTTGGTTTATATAGTGACGAAAACGAGCGCGCTCTCTCACAGGTAATAAGTGCGGTTCGAAGTTTCTCTACTATGCCACTTGGCATCCAACTCGCACATGCAGGTCGCAAAGCATCTAGCAATGCACCGTGGGCGGGTGGAACCTTAATACCGGTAGATCAGGGGGGTTGGCAAACCATGGCACCCTCGGTATTGGCGCACAATGACAATGAACTGCCTCCTAAAGAAATGACATTAACTGATATACAGACTGTAATTGACGATTTTGTTAGATCCGCTCTAAGGGCCGTTCGTATGGGCTTTGATGTAATCGAGTTACATATGGCCCATGGCTATTTACTGCATCAGTTTCTATCCCCGTTAGCAAATCATCGTCAGGATAATTACGGTGGATCAACGGATAACAGATTGCGCATGCCCTTGGAAGTTTTTAATGCAGTAAAAGATACTGTTGGGGACACTGTAACGCTTGGAGTTCGACTATCCGCCACCGATTGGGTACGCGGCGGCTGGGATATTGAACAAAGTAAAAATTTATGCCGTGAACTTGAAGCGCGTGGGTGTGACTTCATTGATGTCTCCTCGGGTGGTGTTTCGCCCCAACAAAGCATCAAATCTACGCCAGGGTACCAAGTGCATCTGGCGTCAGAAATAAAACAAACTGTAAACATCCCGGTGATGGCGGTCGGGCTTATCACCGAACCCGCACAGGCTGAACAAATTTTGGCCGATGGTCATGCCGACGCAATTGCCCTTGCGAGAGCGATGTTGTTTGATCCTCGGTGGCCCTGGAGAGCGGCAAATGAATTAGGAGAAACTATCAACGCTCCCCAACAATATTGGCGTTGTTTGCCTTATCAGCATTCATCAATTTTTGCTGATACGAAAACCGAAATGCGTTAATTATTACGTTAATTTTTTAATTACACGATACGATGTTATTCAAAATTAGTTAGTAATACGTTTTACTGTTTATATAGGACCGGAAAAATGACTCCCGATGAATACACTTCCCACGATGGCATTGGCCTTGCAACTGCAATTAAGAATAAAGATTTTTCTGCTGATGAAGTAACAAAAATAGCTATCAAATGTCTGCAAAACCTTAATCCAAGTTTAAATGCCGTCACCCTGACAAACTTTGATAATGCACAACAACGTAGTCGGGAATTATTTCCCGACACTCCTCTTGCCGGTGTGCCATTTTTACTTAAAGATGTAAACGTATACACACACGATATGCCGACGACATTCTCAAGCCGTTTTTTTGCAAACGCCGAACCGCGCAAAGACAGCGAAATTGTGACAAAAATTCGTAATGCCGGATTAGTTATTCTTGGCAAAACCAACACACCAGAATTTGCTGAAGACTTCGTCACAGAACCAACCTTTCGAGGTACAACCTACAACCCCTGGACGCGCAACTTGACCACTGGCGGCAGCAGTGGTGGCGCGGCTGCTGCTGTTGCAGCCGGCATAGTTCCGATTGCTCATGGAACCGATCTCGGAGGCTCTATTCGCATACCAGCCGCATGCTGTGGCGTTTACGGGTTTAAGCCAACAAGTGGGCTCAGTGTCGTGAATCAAGACCATCCTGAACTTGCCAATGGTTTTAATTCCGACCATGTACTTACTCGCAGCGTTAGAGACAGCGCTGCAGTTCTTGATGTTACTGCGGGGCATAAGCCGGGGTACCGTTATCGCACTGAGGGCTCTGTTAAATCCTATTTAGCCCAACTTGACCTTCCCCTGCGCTCACTCACTATAGGTGTATGTTTACAAACCCCTGGTGGTCTTAACGTTATCCCGTCTCAACAAGATGCTGTAGCAAAGACTGCAGAGGCACTGCAGTTAATGGGACATAACATAGTCAAATATCAGTACCCAGAAATACCCGATATGGGAATCTGGAACGAATCACTATGGATGATAGAGATCGCAGAACTAATTAACAACGAATGTGATCGCCTAGGACGCCAACCACAACCTGACGAACTTGAAGCAATGAGTCACTTTCTTCGTAAAGTTGTCGATTCAGCAAGTGCGCTAGACTACTACCGAGCAAGAACAAATGTACATCGCGTTAGCATGAAACTAATGCAATCAATGTCTAAAATTGACGTAGTTCTTTCACCTGCCCTGGCAGAAGAACCACTCGAAGTTGGCACATTAGATAGTCGGACTGATAAATTCGATTTCGATGAATGGCTTGCTACCGGGTACCGATTTGCGCCGTTTTCAACCATATGCAATATAACCGGACAACCCGCCGCATCTTTGCCAGTGCAGCTTTATAGCGGCCAGAGGCCTAACTCGGTGCAAATTGCCGGCCACACTGGAGAAGATCACATCATTCTCCAGTTGAGTCGCGCACTTGAATCTCATTTTGTCTGGCGCAGTTTCCAACCGCCGGTTTGGGCTGGTTCTCTCTAAGTCGGCGAAAATTAGAAGACTTACTCCTAGCGTATCCAATTACAAATCCCATGCGCGGTTTCATTAAGAATGCGATTTGCTTTGTATACTAAAAATAGAAATCAGCAGATTCGATCACCTTAGCAAAAACGGCTGTACGAGATGTGAGGATGCATTACGTATGGCAAAGAAAGCAACGACATTTAACCTAAGCCTTTCGATGAAAATAGTCTGCAACAGCTAAAGCAATTGACGGAAAATAAAACAGTAAAACTAATCAATGAATTGAGATACCAACACCAATTTACATAATAACTTACTAAAAACGGCCGTAAGTTTCTTATCACGATGCATGAATAGATACGAATATTAAACGTAGCGATCAACTTCGACGCGCTAGGTTAGGAAGCGACATTACGTATATGCATTATTGGTAGAGAGTGAGTTTTACGCAATAACACTATTGGTACGGAATGAAAAAAGTTAACTCTTGAGTAATAACACGCCCAAAGTAACTACAATAGCTGCAATAACGCGAATAGGTGTTAACTTTTCTTTAAACCAAACGATTCCAATTAATGCAGCCATGATAACACTGGTTTCTCTTACTGCAGATACCATACCCATCGCACCCAGACTCATAGCATAAATTACTGTTCCATATGCTAGCAATGAAAAAGTGCCGCCCAAAACACCGAACACCCAGCGACTTCTCAAGTAACTAAAAACCTCAGTTGAACCTCGAAGATGTATTGTATAAAGAACAATTGGTATCCCATCAATAAAGGCTAACCAAACAACATAGCTAAAGACATTACCTGCAAGACGACCACCTATGCCGTCTGTAATAGAATATGCGGCGATCCATAGACTGGTTACAAGAGCTGGAATTACAGCGTGGTTTTTACCATTAAACGGGGAGCCCCTTTCAAACGACAATGCGATTATTCCAAACGAGGCCAAACAAACACCAAACATACCGATGACGGTAATAGTTTCACCAGCGAAGATCCATGCCCCTATGGAGATGAGTAATGGCGCCGTCCCTCGGGCAAGAGGATAAACCTGACTTAAATCTCCATGTTCATAGGCGTTCAATAAATAGAAGTAATAGCCCGTATGAAAAATGGCGGAGGCAATGAGATATGGCCAGGCGGCAGAATCGGGAAACGGAAGAACAAAGATACAAACAAAACCAAATACCGTACCCACAAAATTAGCAGTGGCCAGAACAATCAACTTGTCCTGGCCACCTTTGACAAGTGCATTCCAGCTTGC
The DNA here is from genome assembly GCA_905478855.1 of uncultured Gammaproteobacteria bacterium. GTDB lineage: Bacteria > Pseudomonadota > Gammaproteobacteria > Arenicellales > CAJQKF01 > CAJQKF01. The sequence continues at coordinate 4,073 of CAJQKF010000066.1, read as the reverse complement.
GTGTAGCAACGCAGCAAAAAGCACTAGCACCACAATTAGATTATCTTCAGACATTCATATTAGAAATATAATGTGAAAAACTCTCTAGTTTAAAACGTATTACGTCACATTCAATTTACATGATTTTTAGTAATTCAACTTCAAAGATCAATGCAGCATTAGGCCCTATAGAACCGCCAGCGCCACGCTCTCCGTAACCCAGATTTGACGGAATGAAAACTTTCCATTTGGATCCCACCGGCATGAGCTGCAACGCTTCCTGCCAACCTACAATAACGCCACCCACTGGAAATGAAGCAGGGGTATTACGTTTGTAAGAACTATCGAACTCGGTACCGTCGATTAAAGTGCCACGATAGTGAACTTCGACAGTATCGTCAGCTGTTGGTTTGGCACCATCGCCAGCCGTAACTATTTCATATTGTAATCCGCTCTCTGTTGTAACGACGCCTTTTCGAGCACCATTTTCTTTCATAAAGGCTGCACCCGCCGCTGAACTTTCCTCAGCAGATTTAGAAAGTGCTTCCTGCTCAGCTGCCTGAACTTCCTGTTGTTTCATTTGCCATTCAGTCATGGCTTCTTGTATATCATTCATAGACATCGCTGGTTCGGCGCTGCCCAATACATCACCAATAGCCTGGCTAAGTATCTTGGTATCCAAACCGCCCAATTGCGGGCCAAACTGTTGCATGATGAGTTGACCAAAACTAAAGCCTATTGCATAACTCAGTTTCTGTTCTTCCGTTTCCAACTCCACACTTGCCCCATGAGCACTGGTAACTAGCGCCATTGCGCAACAAACAGCACTTACGCGCGATTTCAAATTCATTTATTTACTCCAATTAAAATAATTTAAACTGATTCAAGTTTTTTCGTTTCCGCGATTCCCTCAACCTCGAGGGTTAGGTGGAACACTTGCGGGCAACGTTGTTTTACGCTTTTTTCGATCTCGTCAATAACCTGTTCAGTACGTTCCAATGTAGCTTGTACAGTAGAGCGTAACAGTAGATATTTTATAACGGCGTCGTCATCTCTTCGATGATTAGGCACACGCTGCAGAAATTCTTCGTAAATCTCATCAACCCGCCGAGCCAAGCCGGTAAGAATAATCTCTTCACGCAGTTCAATCTCTGCAACCAGCACCGTATGCGATTCATCAATAATAACAGATCGAAGGTCGTGCCAGCGCTCAACCTGCGGATGTGTTAGCACAATGTCACAAAATGCCTGTTCTGCTTCCTTATCGCTAATATCAGTCAAGAAACGCATATTTATCGCACCTAGCAATACCGCCACAACCGCCAGTATTAATGCAATAACCGCTGAAAATCCAATATCCCAAACAGGGTTGCCAGTAAGTCGTGCAAGACCGATACCGGTTGCCGCTAGTATTACGCCAAAAACAGCCACGCTATCTTCCAACAATACCGCTAACAGGGTTGGATCATCTGTTTTTTTCAGATATTTCCAAAAACCAGTTTCGTTATCGGCCTTCATCCTCGAAAGAAATTCCTTAGCAGCAACGTATAACACCCATGCTTCAACGACTAGAGCAATCAACAAGACCACACCAGACACCCATAATGGATCGACTGAGTATCCTAATAACGATACGCTAAGAGTTTCCTGATAAGAATGTTCTCCGAGTTCCTTATAACTGTGCCATGCATGCGAAAGGCCTAAACCGGCACCAATTGAAAATAGTCCTATGGCGCTCCATAGATTCCATAAGTACTTTTTCTGTCCATGGCCAAAGGCATGAATTTCATCAGCAGGTCGTTCTCCAGCTTTTAGCCCAATGAGCAAAAATAATTGATTGGTCGTGTCCATAAAGCTATGCACGGCTTCGTTCATCATTGATGCCGAATGCGTTAGCATTGCCGCTCCAAACTTCAAAACAGTAACTACCGCATTTCCTACAATTGCCATTAAGACCGCTTTTTTTGATCCTGAAGCCATATTCTTATTCCTGCTATGTTGTAATTTTTACCAACTATCTGTTGATTCGTGCTATTAATCTTTTACTGTTAATTAGATCCAGTATTTCTGTGCAGATTATCTAAAAAACCGTTAGACTTTGAACTCACAACCATACCGGTAAAATGGACAATTTCAACATTCATGAGCTCAATTTATAAACTTCGACACTCTTATGATTCGTAGTATCGGCGCAACCCTGCTCTTGTGTTTATTTTCGGCAACCTCAATAGCGGTTGATTTTCTGCCGAATGGCGACTTTGAAGCTGGATTTCTTATCGGCTGGACAATCTCAGAACAACGTGACGGTATTGCCGATATTGTCGAGCAGGGAAACTGTTTCTCTGAAGAAGACACTACCCATATTCAGCTTTCGGGAAACTATGCCGCCATACTGTCATCTGGTGAGAGTGCCCGTCGCTCTTCAGTTGGTATTTTAACATCAGACAGCTTTAATGCCGGAGACGGCATTATGTTTACCAGCCTGACCGGTACACGTGATGGTCGGAAAACCATCAAACCGGTTGAGTTTGAAGTTCGCATCCTTAACAGCAATGACGACGTTCTCACTGCACACTCCTATCTGACCAGCGTGGTTAGGCTGCATCAAGGATGCCCCAGTGAGCCCAGAGATGGTCGATTTTTTGTTCATTACATAGATACCACTCGATTTTTAAATCAATCGATAAAAATTCAATTTCGACAAAACACCAATACCCGAAAGTCTCAACCGTTCACACTCATAGATCAAGTGCTTCTATTCCCTGCCGGTGAAGGACCGCTTTTTGCCAGCAAACCGGTGGCTAAAGCAGGTATTTCGTCAACTAAACGGGGCGATCTTCGGCTCGACGCAACCCGTTCTTTTGATCCAGACTCAGGACCAGATATTCTTCGACACAGTTGGCAAATAGATGGCGAAACCCGAATTCGATATGGCGATCGACCCTGTATTGCGGATTTACCCAATGGCTCCTACAGCGCCACATTGTTCGCAAACGACGGATTCCATGTTGTTTCGGATCGACTGAATTTTCTGGTACGTGATAATCCAACCGCATCGGGCAATAACAGCTCGAGTAATAATATTCTTATCTCAAGACAAGGTTGCGACGAAGAACAGGTCGACACTGAATCAAGCGTGGATAACGGTACCGATGCACTTGTCATAGTAGATACCGTTGCGGAAGGAGACGAAGTTGATCAGGAAAATCAAAATAATACGGCTCCTACACTAGACCTTGATGAAGACGATACAACAGTATCTGGAAATAATTTCATTACCGATTTCTCGATTCTTTCAGGTGACCCCATTTCAATAGTTGATACCGACATATCCATCATGGATGATGATTTTGATGACAATATCGAATCCGCTACAATCACATTTGTCGATGCCCAGTTGGGTGATACGTTTGTGTTGGATACTAACAACATTCCCAGCGGTGTTACTGTAATCGCTGATAATGATTCAGTCAGCCTAACGGGAACAGCATCGTCTTCTGATTATCAACAGGCCATTCTCGCCGTACAGTTTGATAATGTACAGGCCGATCCAACATTAGACCCACCTCGCACAATTAGAATTGTTGTAAGTGACGGAACTGCAGACAGTAACCCTGGGTTTACCACTATTTTCGTAGATGACTAATTAACTCAGTGGCTGACCCACTTGTAATCACCCGTTTGGCTTTTTTCTTCAGCATGTTACTGATCATAGCAACGGCTGAAAAATATCGACCGCGACGAATACCGTGCTCAAAGAAGCGTTGGCCCGGGCACTTTGCAATGGTTCTCGTTGCAACCATTAGCGTCAGATTAATTGTTCCAGTTGGGGCACTAGGTGCAAGTGTTTACGCCGAACAACAGGGTGCTGGATTATTGCAAATTATTAATCTACCCTATGTTCTGATAACTTGTGTTGGATATATTTTGCTGGAGATAGTTATTTATTTTCAACATCGTTTGTCTCACAAAGTCCCACTGCTATGGCGCTTCCACAGGATGCACCATAGCGACACTGAGTTTGATTTCACCACCGCGCTCCGCTTTCATCCATTTGAAATTATATTTTCAACATTTGTAAAGATTGCCGCGAT
>CAJQKF010000065.1 GCA_905478855.1 uncultured Gammaproteobacteria bacterium | reverse complement strand
AATAGTGTTGAGATCAGGAGTAGCAGAGGATTTAGCCATGATTAATAATTCCGTAGAAAAGTGAGTAATGCGTTTATGTTGCAGTGCATCATACAGGAATATTGGTGCACTGCAACAATTATTTTTATTTTTCTCTTATATTTTAATAATCTTCATTTCGATTGATGCCATTCGAGGGTTTCATTTGGTTTTGAGCTTGTTAATTGTTGAACTTTACTGTAATTGTGCTTCCGCACATTAACCGGCTAATCTATTGGATATGCGGGTACATATTTAAATAACTGAGACATAACTAATGAAAGTAGATATCTATACCAGTACTAAAAACGGCGAGAAGTATTTAACCGTTGCCAAAGGTACTAAGCTGGAGTCTCTCCAACTACCCGAAGATATTGATCCGGATTTGCTTGTTTTATCGCCGTTTAGAACCCGTCTTGAAATCAACCCAGAAAAGGAACATAAAGCTCTAGATGGTGTAGATGTGGTTAAGCAAATTAATGCCAATGGATACGCCATTCATGGTGCTAAAACGGCCATTAAGCTTGGCTGATTGACGCGATAAAAATTATTGTGTTCGGATTAGCAAGAAATGGAACAACCTAAAAACCCCTTGCACGGTATACCATTGAAAATAGTGCTTACTGAACTCGTGGAGCACTATGGTTGGGAGTCATTGGCTTCGCAAATCGCGATTAATAGTTTTAAAAACGAACCTTCTATTTCTTCCAGCCTTAAGTTTCTGCGCAAGAATCTTTGGGCTAGAGAAAAGGTAGAACAGCTCTACATCTCTACCTTCAAAGCCAATAGTCCGATCTAGTATTTTATCGATATAAATCGTTTAAAGTTCTGTGTTGCATCGGGCGCGCCTTTGACGTTTAATTTCGCATAAATTCCTACAGGATATCTGTGTGATCGATTTGAGCCTACGAGTCCTACGAACCGATGTTTCGGCAACGCCTGTTGAATGGATCGGTATTGAAGAAGCGGTAAAACTCTACAGCCAGAATCGGGTAGCTTATCCGATGGGACGGCGACTGTGTGATATACGTGGCGGTATTAATGCGAAGAATGGTGTTCAATCCCGTCTAGAGGTTCACTCAATTATCTGTACCCGCGGGCATCGTAAAGGCAAGAAGAGCGAACCCCAATACGTTCCGCCCTTAAACAACTTAGCGTTATTTCGGCGCGATGCTAATATCTGTTTATATTGTGGGCAGTATTTTGATAACAAAGATTTATCTTGTGACCATATTACGCCGTTAAGCCGCGGTGGAATAAATACTTGGACTAATGTTGTAACGGCGTGTAAGCGATGTAATCTTTTTAAAGGTAATCGTCGTCCGGAAGAGGCGGGTCTGCAGTTACTGGCGATCCCTTTTAGACCTAACCGGGCAGAGTATATTTATTTATCAGGGCGGACGATTCTTACAGATCAAATGGAGTTTTTACTAAGCCACTTTCCGCATAACAGTCCGTTGAGAGAGCGTATCTAAAACATTTTTTCATGAGCTTATTTTACGAAATATTACAATGAGTCGATATCGACCACCGCAACCACGTTCTAAACCTTACATTACACCTGAGGGTATGGTGTGCTTGCAAAGAGAGTTAAGCGATCTGTGGCGTCGTCGTGGAGAAGTTACGGAAGCCATAACCGCTGCGGCCGCAGAAGGAGATCGATCGGAAAATGCCGAATATATTTATCGCAAGAAACAATTAAGGGAGATGGATCGTCGAATTAGATACCTACAAAAACGTATTCCAGATCTGAAAGTTGTCGATCAGGTTGGTGATAACGATCGGGTGTATTTTGGTGCATATGTGCAGTTAGAAAATGAGTCTGGCAAAGAATTTAATTATCGTATTGTAGGAGCCGACGAGATTAGCTCGGATGCAAGTAAAGGTTACATAAGTGTAGATTCACCGATGTCGAAAGCGCTTCTCGGAAAAACCATTGATGATGAAATTGTACTTAAAGTGGGTGAAAGCGTTCAGTTTCTTTCCATACTGGATATTCGTTATTCAGCCGTCTGAAAAATTTTCCGCACAAATATTCCAGCGAAAAGACAAAACAAACCGAGCAATGCCAGCATATTAATCCATCCCCTCTCAACGTATACAAGTGTTGGGATTAATGCGCCTAGTCCACCACCGGCGTAATAAATCGAAAGATACAGGCCGTTGACCATGGGTTTTTCATAAGTTGCATGATGGTTTACCAACGCTGTTAGCACGCTATGGGCGAAAAACATCCCAATAGACAACATGAAGATGTTGGCTACAATTACATCGGTTGATTTTATACTAAACATTACAACCGAAATTAAAAGTGCCAGTAATCCGACATATAGGCTCGTTAATTCACCACCAAAAGTTCTCACAAGTTTGCTTGAACCTAATGCAATACATATTCCAATAAGGTAGCCGGCATAGGTCGCCGAAATTCTGGCAGCGCTAATTTGCGGATCAATTTCTTCTAATCTAAACGCCAGATTATTAAGTATTCCTGAAAAAACAAAAAACACACAGAAAATAGCAAGGTAGCTAAAAATATAGTGTGGTGTGCGCAGTATTTCGATGATCATTGAGAAACGTGGTTTAGCAAACTTACTGTGTTCCTGTGTTTGCAGACGCGAAATAAGCAAGAGATTAGCGATGAGCAGCGTTCCTATTATTAAAAACGGAGCTTGCCAATGCCATAAAGTTGTAAGCGTACCTCCAGTTACCCTGCCTAAAAAACCGCCAATGATTGTGGTTGCGATATATACACCCATTGCCGTGCGCACTCGGTTTTGAGCTATTCCTTCAGTTGTTAGTGTCATCAATGCTGTAAACGTAGCGGGCAGGGCTAGGCCCAATAATCCGCGAGATAAAAGTGCTATTTCGTATGATGTCGCCAGTGCAAACATAAACTGGCAAGATGCTATTCCAATAAGGCTGATCACTAGTAGGCGTTTGGCAGATATAGATTGTAGAAAGTAGCCGAAAAATATCGGCGCAAAAGCCATAGGAAACATAGTGATGCTAACCAACAAAGCTGCTTCTGAAGGACTAGTATCAAAAACTCTTCCGAGTTCAGGCAAAATCGGTTGTGGAATATAAAGGCTGGCAAAGCTCAGAATTGTGGTAAACAGAATGATGAAGAAGCGTGGAGAGAACATGGACAGTCGTGTTGGCGGCGAATCGCTAATCTTAAGCGTTTTATTTGTTAAATAATCCGGTTTTTATAAATTTATCAGGTGTAATTGATGATGCAGGCATTACAGACACAAAAAGTCTCATGCGCTTATTGCGGTGAACGTATTGAAGTATTGATTGATTGCTCAATTGAGCACCAGGAATACGTGGAGGACTGCCAAGTGTGCTGTAGACCGCTCGTGTTTACTGTCGTAATTTACGATGACGATATTAATATATCGATTAGATTTGAAGATGAATAAATCCCATACGCACTAAAGTAGTGCTAAATTCGTCTTTATCTGGTCTAATATGGTGCAGTTAATAATTTTATGCACTATATTAGTGCGTATACAGTCATTGAAAAATCATAAGTTATTGAAAAGACTAAACGTAATTGTTGGCACGACTTTTGCTTAAGTACTACTTGTACAACCAAATATATGATTGTTGTTGATAAATTTTCAACGACATAAATTTATCTAAAACCTGTCACCAAAGAGGAAAGAGCAATGTCCGCAGACGTGCTTAAGATGATTGAAGAAAATGACGTAAGATTCGTGGATCTTCGCTTTACTGATACCAAGGGAAAGGAGCAGCACGTAACTGTGCCCGTCAATTTTATTGACGAAGAAACCTTTGAAGACGGTAAGATGTTTGATGGATCATCAATTTCTGGATGGAAAGGGATTGACGAATCCGACATGATTTTAATGCCTGATCCTACTACTGCAGTTTTGGACCCGTTCATGCAAGATCGGACCTTACTAATTCGTTGCGATGTTATTGAGCCTGCAACTATGCAAGGTTACGAGCGCGATCCACGATCCATTGCAAAGCGTGCAGAGGCCTATCTTCGTTCAACAGGAATTGCTGATGAAGCCTACTTTGGGCCTGAACCAGAATTTTTTGTATTTGATTCGGTTCGATGGGGTGATGAAATCGGGCGATCTTTTTATGAAGTCGATTCAACTGAGGCCTCCTGGAACAGCGGCAAGAAATATGACGAGGGAAATACGGGTCATCGCCCAACTGTCAAAGGCGGCTATTTCCCGGTACCGCCGGTAGATTCATTGCAAGATGTGCGGTCTGCAATGGTAATCGCATGTGAAGAAATGGGTCTTGAGCCAGAGGTTCATCATCATGAGGTAGGTACCGCTGGTCAATGTGAGATTGGTGTAAAATTTAACACGTTAGTAACAAAAGCTGATGAGTTACAAACATTTAAGTACGTAGTTCATAATGTTGCTCACCTGCACGGACACACAGCCACATTTATGCCCAAGCCATTAGTTGGTGACAACGGTAGTGGTATGCACGTCCACCAATCCTTGTTCAAAGACGGCAAAAATATGTTTTCTGGAGATGAGTATGGTGGTCTAAGCGAAACAGCATTGTATTACTTAGGTGGAATTTTCAAGCATGCCCGCGCGATTAATGCGTTTGCGAACAGTGCTACTAATAGTTACAAGCGCCTGGTTCCTGGTTTCGAAGCCCCCGTTCTGTTGGCTTATTCTGCCCGAAATCGTTCTGCTTCTTGCCGTATCCCGTATGTTTCCAATCCTAAGGCCAGACGAGTAGAAGTCCGTTTTCCAGATGCAGCAGGAAATCCGTACCTTACATTTGTTGCGCTTATGATGGCGGGTCTTGATGGAATACAGAACAAGATTCACCCGGGAGAAGCTATGGATAAAGATTTGTATGATCTACCTGCAGAGGAGGAAAAGAAAATCCCAACTGTTGCCAGTTCACTCGAAATGGCACTTGAAGCTCTGGATAATGATCGCGATTTCCTCAAGGCCGGTGGCGTATTAGATGATGATGCTATTGATGCATACATCGCGCTGAAAATGGAAGAAGTTAATCGTTTTCGTATGGCTACACATCCATGCGAATTTGATATGTATTACAGCGTTTAAGATTAAAAGCGCCTCTTAATAGAGGCGTTTTTTTAGCATCAAGTGCACCAAATTAGTGCAAAATAAAATGTCTGAATTCATCCAGTCTCTTGTAAAGCAACAAACTACAGCGCTTGTAGTTGTTGATACTACAAAAATTGTTCAATTTATGAATCCAGCCGCCGAATTACTCCTCGACATAAGTTTTAAGCGGGCGGTTTTAGAGCCTTTTTCAACTCTAATTGGCGGCAATCCAGTTATGGACGATGCCATTGACCGTGTCGTAGCAACACGCGAATCAGTAACCGTCCGCGAGGCGTTACTTTGCCCTCAACCGCAAAATCCAAAGATCCTTGTGGATTGTACAATGTGTGCAATAAGCGATGATATTGCGGTAGATAAGTTCGTGCTTGTTGAGCTTTGGAGTGTGGATACGCTGGTGAAAATGGCCCGAGAAAGTTGGATGGATGATTATCAATCCGTGACCAACAGCATGATTAGGGGATTGGCTCATGAGATTAAAAACCCTCTTGGCGGTTTACGCGGTGCAGCGCAACTTCTTGAACGTGAGCTTGAGACAAACGACTTGCGCGAATTCACTCAGATAATTATTCGTGAAGCGGATCGTTTGTCTGCATTGGTGGATCGTATGCAGGCGCCATGGACAAAAATAACTCACGAACGACTTAATCCTCATGAAATTTTGGAGCACGTGCATCGATTGGTGCAGGCTGAAACTGGCGGCTCACTAACAATTTTACGTGATTACGATCCATCTCTCCCTGATATTGTGGGAGAACGTAATGGACTCATTCAGGTATTTTTAAATATTGTACGAAATGCGTGTCAAGCTACTGGTAATCACGGAAAAATTTGCTTGCGCAGTCGGGTGGGTCGTAACGTTTCAATTGGTGGGCATTTATTTCGTCATGCTTTGGTTATTCATGTTGAAGATAGTGGGCCTGGGGTGCCGGATGAACTGCAGGACAAAATATTTTTCCCATTGGTAACGGGTCGGGCGGAAGGGACTGGCCTCGGTCTTTCTGTGGCTCATGAAATTGTTGCACGACATAAGGGTCGGATTGAGTACGAACGAAGTAATAACACTACGCGCTTTATTGTAACGCTACCTATAGAGAGTATTGATGAATAGTTCTATTAGTCGAATTTGGATTATTGATGATGATAGCTCCATACGTTGGGTTTTGTTGAGAGCCTTGAAAGATCAAAATTTCGAGCTTGAGAGTTTTGAGTCAGCAGATTTAGCAGTCAGAAAGTTAAGAACGGGAACTTTTCCTGATGTTGTTGTCACTGATATTCGAATGCCGGGTATGAGTGGTCTTCAATTACTGGACAAATTACAGCAAGACTTACCTCATATCCCAGTCATTTTAATGACTGCACATACTGACTTGGATAGCGCGGTATCGGCATATCGAGGTGGTGCATTTGAGTATCTGCCTAAGCCATTTGACATCGACGAAGCGGTTACTCTTATCAGAAGGGCCGAGGCGCACGCGAAGCAGAATGATATTGTGCAACCCACAAATATCAGCGATGAGCCGGATTTCGAAATGATTGGGGAAGCACCTGCTATGCAGGATGTGTTTCGAGTCATTGGCAGATTGGCAAAATCAAACATGAGTGTGCTGATACGGGGTGAATCTGGAACCGGTAAAGAACTTGTTGCACGGGCCCTATACAGTACCAGTCATCGTAAAAATGCCCCATTTGTGGCGATAAATACAGCTGCTATACCAACCGAGTTGCTAGAGTCGGAATTATTCGGGCATGAAAAAGGCGCTTTTACGGGTGCTACGCAACAAAGAATAGGACGATTTGAGCAAGCAGACGGTGGTAGCCTTTTTCTTGATGAAATAGGCGATATGCCAGCGGACTTACAAACCCGGTTATTGCGAGTGTTATCAAATAGTGGTTTTTATCGTGTTGGCGGTCATAAAGAACTGCACGTAGACGTGCGCATTATAGCCGCAACAAATCAAGATCTTGAGAAACGCGTCCAGGAAGGACGTTTTCGTGAAGATTTGTTTCATCGGCTCAATGTTATTTGTATAGAAATACCTCCATTGCGTCAGCGCCGGGAGGATATTGAGCGTTTGGGAAAAAGGTTTTTGGCTCAAGCTGCTGTTGAACTGGATATGGAGCAGAAACATTTTTCGATAGAGGCAATGGATTATTTAAATAACTTTGATTGGCCGGGTAACGTACGCCAATTAGATAACGTTTGTCGACGTCTTACCGTTATGGCACCGGGAAAGACCATCGAGGTTACAGATTTACCGGAAGAGTTGATAAATCATCAGAAGCAATCTGCAAATAGTAAAGCTGATTGGCAAGAAGCATTGGGAGCGTATGTTCGACGTCGTCTTGCCATTGGCGAAAAAGCGCTGCTTGAGGATACATTACCGGCTTTTGAGCGGGTGATGATCACTACTGCTTTACATCATACAAACGGGCACAAACAGGCAGCAGCGCAATTACTGGGCTGGGGTCGGAATACACTGACGCGTAAATTAAAAGATATGCAGCTTGAAAAGGAATTGCATGGATAGTGATTAGCGTTGTCATGATTATTGATACTTTTAGGCATCTACCCCATATTAGTTAGATAAACACTGCAGCCGCTGAAGTTGGCTTAGTATTTTCTTACATACCATCGAGCACTTTAATGAACAGCGCCGCGCCTTTTGATACGCTCAATCAGCTTAAATTTGACAATCGGGTTAATCGGAGCTTGCCGGTTGATCCGTCCGAGATAAACACCACTCGTCAAGTTCATGGGGCCTGTGTATCCCGTGTTCTTCCGGAAAACGTAATTGCGCCGCATTTAGTAGCGGCATCGGCAGAAATGTTGGAGGTACTTAATCTTGCACCGGAAGAAGCCCAAAACCCTGAGTTCGCGGAGGTTTTCTCGGGAAATAAGCAGCTTGAAGGGATGGATCCTTATGCGTGGTGTTATGGTGGACATCAATTCGGAAATTGGGCGGGTCAACTTGGTGACGGACGAGCGATCAATTTAGGCGAGGTTATAAACCGGCAAGGCGAGCATTGGGTTTTACAATTAAAGGGCGCAGGTATGACTCCCTATTCACGCATGGCGGATGGTCTTGCGGTGATGCGTTCTTCGGTTCGAGAGTTTCTGTGCAGTGAAGCCATGCATCATTTGGGTGTGCCAACGACTCGGGCTCTGAGTTTAGTGTCCACTGGTGAGCAGGTAATGCGCGATATGTTTTATAACGGCAACGCGCGCGAAGAGCCAGGCGCTGTGGTATGTCGGATGGCGCCATCCTTTATTAGGTTTGGAAATTTTGAGATTCATGCATCCAGAAAAGAAAATGATATTCTGCGCCAACTAACTACTTTTGTCATTAATTCAGAGTTTTCAGAATTGGGTGACCCGGCAACTAGCGCACACCCACAGGCTATTTATATTCGTTGGTTTAACGAGGTGTGTAGGCGAACCGCCGATTTAATGGTTCACTGGATGCGCGTAGGCTTTGTCCATGGGGTTATGAACACGGATAACATGTCTATCTTGGGATTAACCATTGATTATGGTCCCTATGGTTGGTTAGAAAACTTTGATCTGGGATGGACGCCTAATACAACGGATGCATCGGGTAAACGTTATTGTTACGGCAATCAGCCACAAATAGGCATGTGGAACATTAATCGACTGGCCAATGCAATATATCCACTTATTGGAGAGGTGGAGCCACTGGAGGAAGCTATTCGCAGTTACTCTGATCGATTTAACCAAGGGCAGCGAGAGATGATGGCCCAGAAGCTAGGTTTTGCCCAATGGCGCGAGGGTGATGATGATTTAATTTCAGGTGTCGTTGCGTTACTGCAAATGGTAGAAACCGACATGACACTTTTTTATCGAATGTTGTCTAAGGTAGATAAGCAGGAAAGCGGTGTCGATGCAGACCTTGAGTTATTGCAGTCGTGTTTCTACGATGATGCGTATAAAAATGATACCTACAAAGACGCCCTTAAACGTTGGCTGGATTCCTATCGACAACGACTATTAGACGATAATTTCGAGAACGTTGATAGAAAGCAGGGTATGGATTTAGTAAACCCTAAGTATGTCTTGCGAAACTATCTAGCTCAGATTGCAATAGACAAAGCTGAGGCAGGGGATTATAGCGAGGTTAAAAAATTACTCGACGTAATGCGCAAACCCTACGAAGAACAGCCGGGGTTAGAGCAGTATGCTGAAAAGAGACCGTTGTGGGCTATGAATCGTCCTGGTTGCTCAATGCTATCCTGTAGTTCCTAATTTAGAACTATCGTTTTATCGAGTTTTTAAGATAGGTAAATTTAAATGGACGCTTGCTTTAGAAAATGGATCTGAAAAGCTTTTTTAATTTTTTTGCAATTAGCCAAATAGTGAATATCTGTATAGGTGCGCTAATGTTTAGACTTGTAAACTTAGGAAAGCTTCAAATTTGCTTAAGTATGAACAGTAACGGACCTATTCATAGTGGTGCGCAGACTACTTTGCAGTTATTCGAAATTCTTTTCCGGTATCGATAAACGATTGCATATTCCATGCTGCACCAATCAGGCGTTCGGCTTCACTACTATCCATTCCAGGGTGTAATTCAGCAAGCATAAGGAATTTAGTTTCTAATTCTGGTCGCGTTAGCATGTTACCCGGATCACCCTTAGGCTCGGCAACAAGTTTTTCAAATTTTTGACCATCTTTGGTAACGAGAATGACCTTTGCACTCCATTGGGTTGGATAAACATGATCGATCTCCGCATCAACGACCATGGTTACTTTATCGTGTAAGGATCTGAGTTCTGGATCAGATAGTGCAGCCTTAGTGAAGTCGGCAACTCCTGCGCTATGTTTACTAGCGATCAAGGCAAGTACAAAACCCATTGAGAATTTTGCTTGATGAATGCTTTGTGGATCGGTTACCGGTCCAAGCACATCTTCGGCTGCCTGATATACGTGCGCCTCAATCGTTGCTATGTTCTCTGCAGAAATAGAATGTTCGGTGACTATTTTTAATAGTGCATCGGCTGAGGGATGGGTATGGCGGCATGAAGCGTGGTATTTGAATGATGTTTCAAGCACACCGTTGGTTCCTAGGTGTTCGGTTATTCGGGTGATGTTGCCATCGCCAAGCATTCCGGCATTAACACCTTGTTTTCCTTCAAGTATTCTTTCAGCACCGGTTAGACCAAAGTAGGCGGTATAAGCTGCAAGCATGCCATCCGCCGCGGCTTTCGCTGTATGCAGTTGTTTTGAGTCTGCAGCACTTCGTAGAAATTCCCATAAACCACCCGCTTGGGTGCCGGCAGAGCCCAGTGTGTGTTGTAACATTTGCGTATCAAAATTGAGCAATTTACCCACCGCCATAGCGGCAGCCATAGTACCCACAGTAGCGGTTGTGTGAAACACTTTGTAGTGCGATCTTCCAAGGTATTCGCCGATTCTTATGCCCGCTTCGTAACCGGCGACCGCGGCTGTAATAAACTGCTCACCACTTACTGCATGCATCTGACTTACGGCTAGTAAGGGTGGAAAAACGACTGTGGCGGGGTGTAGCACAGAACCGTTATGTAAATCATCTTGTTCAACCACATGAGATGCGGCGGCATTAATCATGGCTGCGAAATAGGGGCTTGTATTACTCATCCAGTCAAATGTTTGCGATTCCCCCGTTGATGGGCCCATTACATCGGCAAATTGACGAAGTGCCGATACAGATGATGCACCGGCACCTGCGAGTCCGGAGCCTAACCAATCAAGGAACAAGTCTTCTGTTCTGCGAGCCGCGGCATGACTGATGTCTTCAAAACGCATGTTGGCGATATGCTCACATAATATACGAGAAAGTTCGGGTGATTGGTTCATTAGGTATTCCGTGTGATTGGCCGGTTATTTAGAGAATTTTGTGGGGAAATTATAAATGGTTAAGTGAACCGAACAAACAACTGTTTGCCCATTACGCAAGAGTAATTTGTAAATGAGAAATCGACCGGACTTTTTCAAAATAGCGTAGAATCTAGCGGTATATAAATATTCTCTGAACGGAGTTTTCTGTGATAATCAAAAACCGCCACCCTTTGTTTGTTTTTCTATGTCTAATTTTTCTGGTAGCACCATTGCAGGTTGGAGCTCAAGGGAAACAACAGGATCTGGTCGATAGGGCCGAGTTACTTTTAAGATCGTTTAATGACAATAGCAAGTACAACGATTTTCGAAAATATGTACCGTATGCGCATGCGGTTTTAATTATACCGAGTTACATTCGGGGGGCGTTTGGTTTCGGCCTAGCAGGTGGTCCAGGAGTGATGATGCGTCGTGATATAGAAACAGGTAAGTGGTCCTCACCGGCGTTTTATTCGTTGCGCAGTCTCAGCGCCGGGTTACAGGCCGGTGGTTCAAGCTCGGAAGTGATAATGTTTATTACAACTGAGCGTGGTCTTCAGTCAATCAATCGAAGCGCGTTAAAATTGGGGTTTGACACGTCGGTTGCTGTGGGTCAAGTAGGATATGGTTTATCGGGATGGACACCGATAAATATGAGTCGCGATTTTATAGCATTTATGCGAGGTAAAGGAGTCTACATCGGCGCCTCTCTAGAAGGTGGTTCGCTGGTGGTAAAGAAAAAATGGAACCGAAGGTATTACAATTCAGATGTGCAGCCATTGGATATTTTAACCCGCGTTGTAAGCAACCCGAATACCATTGGACTGCAGGATGCCATGCAGACAATGGTGGTAACTAACCCACTGTTGCAATAAAGTTCCCATGGTTTTTGGATTGTTATAAAGCGCAGTGGCGATGGTGTTGAATACCGTCAGATTTCAAGTTTTTAGGGCAGCTGACGAAAGCAAAATCTGATGCATTATTCACATTCGTTCAACGACTCTATAAGCGCTAATTTTTGACTTTTATACCAATTGGCAACAGAACTAAATATTATTCATAGAAGTGAAGTTTGTTTTGGAAGATTTCGATCAGGCTTTATTCCAAAACTCTCGGTCAAATTAAATTCAATAATTAATTGGGTAGCGATTTCTGCACCAAATTCAGTCTTAACCTCTGCGAGTATTCGCCGCGCAGAGGCTCGATTATAGGAACCGCCAAAATCGGTCTGTAGTCTTAAAAGATCACGAACTCTTTCTAGTGTCATACTATTTTAGCGTGAACTCGTTATTGAGCTTTTTTGTCACGGCTATGTTTTTTAATCGAACATATCGAGGTAGGCCGTTCTTATAGGGAGGATAATCTTCACCTTTTATAAGCGGTTCGAGATATTGCCGACATTTTTTGGTTATGCCAAAACCGTCTTTAGTGATAAAGCTTTTTGGCATCATTTTTTCAACATTTGCTACTTTGGAAAGCTTTGCCTCTTCTATTTTCCAACGATAAGGCGAATTCGAGGTGCGTTTTATCGCGGGCATTACTGCGTTCTTACCGGCCAATGCCATAGTGACAGCCGCTTTGCCGACCGCATAGGCTTGCTCAACATCCGATTTAGACGCAACATGCCGTGCCGCTCGCTGTAAGTAGTCCGCTACCGCCCAGTGGTATTTATAACCATGCTCTTGTTTAACCATATTGGCTACAACGGGTGCAGCACCGCCTAGCTGGCTGTGACCAAAAGCGTCAGTAGAGCCTGCCTCAGCGAGAAAACGACCATCTTCATGCCGAACACCCTCAGAGACAACAACGGACACGTAGCCAAACTTTTCAACTTTCTTTTTAACTTCGGCAAGAAATCGTTTAGGGTCAAATTTGACCTCAGGAAATAGCACAATAACCGGCACAGGCTGCTCTTCAGTGTCCGCCAGTGCGCCTGCTGCTGCAATCCAGCCAGCATGGCGACCCATAACTTCAAGCACGAATACTTTGGTCGATGTTCGGGCCATTGATGCTACGTCAAGACTCGCTTCAAGGGTGGATACGGCAATGTATTTTGCTACTGACCCAAACCCTGGACAGTTGTCGGTAATAGGTAAATCATTGTCGACAGTTTTCGGTATGTGTATTGCTTGAATAGGAAATCCCATAGAGGCTGAGAGCTGGGAAACCTTCAGACATGTATCGGCGGAATCACCACCTCCGTTGTAGAGAAAATAGCCAATATTATGAGCCTTGAAGACCTCAATGAGTCGTTCAAACTCCACCTTGTTATCTTCAATATTTCCTAGTTTGTATCGACAAGACCCAAAAGCACCTGAGGGTGTATGTCGTAGGGCTGCAATCGCGCTGGCTGAGTCTTTACTGGTATCGATAAGGTCTTCTGTAAGCGCTCCGATAATTCCGTTTCTTCCGGCAAAAACTTTGCCGATTTTGTCGCGGTTCTTGCGGGCTGTTTCAATAACACCGCAAGCACTGGCATTTATAACCGATGTAACGCCACCGGATTGGGCATAGAAAATATTTTTTCTCATGGGAGTCTGTCTAAAGAGGGGTTAGTGTGTAGTCGGGCTATCGTCGATTAGGGTTTCAGCCGCGATCTCAGAGCGGATCTTGTTTCGTTCCGCCTGATGTTTTGCCTGAAAATGTAAAAGCATACGAACGCATTCGGCGAGGTTGGTGAACTCACCATGACCGGTGTTAAATTGTTCGGATGTATCGTAGAAAAATTGACTGCGGTAACTTGTCTTGCCAAGTCTAAAAACGACAAATCCGACATTTTCCATTTCCCAGTAAACGGCTGGGCATGATGTGAGTTCCTTCGATTTTGAGTCTAAATGCAATTCTGCATCACCTTGCTCAATCCTTACGACTCGACTGTAGCGTTCAAACAGTATTTCTTGGATGATGGCTAAATCAACCGATGAATACTCTTCCGTTTTGGACATTAATCTACTCTTTTGGTGTGTATAAGCAATTTGGACTTACGTATTTCTATGAATTTGGATTGGTTAACAGTGGGATCAGATTGAGGCGCAGTAGTGTTTGTTGATCCGTGTTCCAATACTTTAAGTTTAGAGTATTTTAGCAAGTAGGGTCGATGGAAATTGTTAATCCAACTATTAATTTAACTTTATCATGATAATCTTGTGTATTTGTAGGCATTGACAGCTTGGCGTGTCAAGGGTAGGGTAGCGACGACGCCGCAAACCTGTTGCAGAAAAACAACATTAACCGTTGATTTTAAATGGCTTTCGTCTGTAATAGAGTGTACTGACGGTGTGACTGAGCAGGTGTAATTGCCCAAGGGTCACCGCATCTGTATGTGTATTTGTTAATCCGAGATTCGATCATGCGTATTATATTGCTCGGGGCACCCGGCTCCGGTAAAGGCAGTCAGGCCAGGAAACTGGTTGAAAGATACAAGGTTCCACAAATTTCAACCGGCGATATTTTGCGTGATGCCATTGAAACTGGCAGCGATATCGGCAAGGAAGTTGAGAGCTATGTAACGGCAGGCCAACTGGTTCCGGATTCTCTGGTTATCGAGTTGGTTTCCAGTAGATTACAATCACCCGATACACGCCGAGGGTTTATTTTAGATGGATTCCCTCGCACGATACCCCAGGCTCAAGAGCTCGACACGCGGCTAGGTTGGTTATCCCGAACTGTGCAGATGGTGGTCAATTTTGAAGTAGATCATGCCATATTGATAAAACGTATTTCCGGACGACAGGCCTGTTTACGTTGTGGTGCATTGTTCAATATTCACACAGCGCGATCGATTGTCGAAGACGTATGTGATGAGTGTGGGGGAAAATTGCTACCAAGAGATACCATCACAGATGCTTCCGTAGCGACGCAATTGTCCTCTTATTTTGCTGAGAATGAGTCACTAACACAGTATTATCGCGCGCAGCATAAATTGCGTACGTTGAAAGCCGATGGTGAACGGGGAGAAATTTTCTCTAGATTGACTGCAATGGTAGATACGGAAGTTCGACCATTGGAAAATAAGGTTGTATCGGTACAGAGCGATGTTGAAGTTGAGGCGATGCAAACCATCATAACGGGTGGCAAAATCGTGCGGGAATTGGCCGCCGTCGAGCCTCGCACTACACGGGTTGAGCTTCAAACATCTATTGAAAATACTGAAAAAACCACTCGAAAGCGAGCTTCAAAGAAGAAAACACGCAAGGTAAGGGTGCCTAAAGTCAAAGTTAGCGATTCTTTAGTAAAACAGTCGAGTGCTATAACAACTGAGAATGGCGATAGGTCGATAGATAAGGCGGTTGCTAAGAAAACGGTTGCTAAGAAAG
>CAJQKF010000064.1 GCA_905478855.1 uncultured Gammaproteobacteria bacterium | reverse complement strand
TAATACCACTGACTCGATCGAATCCCTTCCTGGCGTATATAATCTGTTGTGCATAAACCACTGTCCGACTGCGCTGCAAAATGATCTCGCCAGTAATCTGCCGTCGTATGTTTGCCTCTCGCCATCGATGCTTCTCCTCAGTTATAAAAAACTGAGCTTCACACTAAATTTCCCTCAGCGATAGAAGGGGTGATTTGCAGCGCTTACGATACAATACAATAGAAATAGAAAATTATTGCGTCCTTTTTCAGCGCAGCGAAACTCTTTCTAAACATAAGCAGAAGCGCTTAAGTGCTGATCCAAATGGCCAATCAATCACTACCACCATATTTGAAAACGCGTAAACCCACGTGGCCTTTTTAACATCCACATTAACGTGAATAGCGGTTTATTTCTGCAAACATAATATGCTGCTCCATTGCATTGCGACCACAGGTGCATGCAACCACATATTCTCGACCACGCGGCTTTACAAAGGCCGTGTTTGTCACGGCCTCCCAATATAGGAGGTTACGATGAGATTAGTAACAAAATTTGAATTGGCAGCCAAAAACACATATCAGCTTGACAGCTTACACAAAGAAGCTTTCATCGAGCTGACAAAAAACAATGCTCGTACGCTACAGCTCACCAATGCTTTGGCTTAACTGCAAGATATCGAGAATGAACTTGTATCAAGGGTTTAACGCTCTTGATGTCACCCCGTTTGAAAAATGAGCCAGTGAGTATTTTCTATGTGGCCTGATAAGTCCGGCCTGTTTCTTTTCTGTTAACCGATAACTCTCTCCTTTTATTTGAATGATATGTGAATAGTGCAAGATACGATCCAGTAATGCAGATGTTAATGCGGTGTTATTGAGGACGGTGCGACTTACATGAAGGGGCGGATTGAAAACGTCAGACTTCAATTAAAAGTTTCAGTGCAGGTAAAACATGTGCTCTAGCGCAATAAACTCTCGTTGCAAATCCTTTTCTGAATTTTCTCGAATGTAGATATCAATAGAAGCTTTATTCCCCAGCCATGCGAGAACAGCCAATAAGAACGAATCCACATCGCGATTTACACCTATGCTTGTCAATACTTGATCGACTTCTATTTTTTTCCCTGCCAGCAAATACGCTAATGTCTGTTGGGAATTTGCTTCTGATCTAAGGAGCTCTAGCCAGATTTCACTTGCTTTATCCTGCTGACCTAGCCTCCAATAACCTAACCCTAAGATATGTTTTGCAGAACGTGATTTTGATGCCGCACGTTCACATGCAGTCAATTCAAAAGGATCCTGAGCTAATTCATACAGCCATTGATTATAGTCTGCAATACATCGCGATTCGTTGGCGCGCAGGTTATCCGGGTATTGGCGTAAAATTTTGTCAGTATATTGGCGCGTAGTTTCATAGTTCCCGATAGCGACATTAGCCGTAGCAATAAGTAACTGATCCTGAATGATGGTTTCATTTGGATTGTCATTTGGTAGCTTTATTAAACAAATACAAAACAAAGCTATCACCACAGCATGTGGAACACCAATTTTTCGCGTCACTAGGTTCAGGAAAACTCCACCGGAAAAAATACATAATAACGGTACCAGTGGTAATCGAAACCGCGCACTTACAAAAGTTAACAGTAATCCTGCAGAGTATGCGAGGATCATTAGAACCACGGTATTGGTCAAAGGCTTCTTTCTAAGACAAAAGATACCTAACATTGCTGTCGAAAAAATTAGCGCCCAGGAAATTGGATTCCACTGCAGCCATGGTGATCGTTGTTTATGAAAGAAAAAAGTTTTGTTGTTGTATTGCTCAAAATTATTCAGCAAATACCATGCTTTAGATGCAACCAAAACCATCCAGTCCATCGGAGCATCTACAATCAAAGAAATAGTCTGCTGACGCCAGTAATTAGACATATTTTGAATCGTTATAGGCTTATTGGGATTGTTCTTTATAAAAAGGTTCTGGGACTCCACTCTCGCCGGATTTGAATCTTGATCGTAAAGAACGAAGTCTTTCTCGTGAGCGAAGTATCTGCCATTCGAGTTTTGATTGTTTGCCGCCCACAAATTGAAAGCGCCCTGCCAAGGCAGGATTCGAACATCACCAGAAAGATAGTAATTGGTTGCGGCTAAGCCAGAAACCAGAAATATCACCGGCAGCAATACCAGCACCGCACGTAGCCTTTCTCTAAAAATACACACACCACACCAAAGCAGAAGAATCATTAGCATTTGCGGTCGAGTGATGAAAGCAAAACTAAATGCAATACTAGCAAGTAGCTGCCAAGGTAATCTCCGTTGTCCATCCTCACATCGTGCTAACGCAAATATACCGAGCAACATAAGATTTATGGCGAAGGTTATGTCTAGCACATCTGAGGCGAAATGTAAGGCTACTGGGTTTAACCCATAGAGCAATCCTGCAAGTAAGCCACTGAATTTATTGTTCCACAAAATACATGCGATGCTTACAACCAGTAACGCATTAATAATATGCAGACTGCCATTAACTAAGCGTGCAACGAATGGCAACATTGTTTCGTTTATGCCCACTCCCTGAAATAGCGAAAGTACGAACGGATATAATGGAGCGCGATAAAATGGCTCCGCGGGCAGGGTATTGGTGGCGAACTGACTACTGAGAAACAAAAGCTCCTTAGCGTCGAGTACCGGGTGAAGTCCCAATGCGGTATTTGAATACCATAGCAGATAGCCAAAGGTATAAATTGTTATTAGACCAAAGACCAATAACGGCCAATATCGTCCGTACTTAACACCCCTACCTGTCCCTGACAATTCCTTAGCCATGTGACTATCAGTTAGTTGACTTTGTACTTATTCGCAGCATTTTAAAAATATAAGTTTGTGCATTACAAAACGAGCCCACTATGATCATTACAGCGTAATGGGAAATCCCATTTTTTCCACCATTTTGACCCAAGGTTTACGCCATCCACCCTTTTCGTCTAACGTATCAAGAGCGTACATGGTAATTTTTGCTCCCAGCCAACGAAAAGGTTCCGGTGGAATATAATTAGGCATTGTGTTAGCAAATTCCATTCGCACTTCCGCGCAATTTTCGCGATCAAGGAGAGCCAACCCAACCCGAGAGCCAAAACGGGAAGCAGTAACACCGAATCCAGAATAGCCGCCAGCGTAAATCATATTACCCCCATAGTACGATTGATAATGAACCGCCATTCGCGTGGTTAGGCCAATAGGTCCACTCCATGCATGAGAAACCCGCATACTTTCCTTTAATTGAGGAAAAGTCTGATAAAATGCAGCAAGTAATCGAAGATAAGGTCGGTAGGATTTATCGTCTGTTGGATTCGTATTATTTCCATAAAAATAATCCAATCGCCCGCCAAATAAAATTCGATTGTCACAAGTTAATCGCATGTAGTTTAATTGCGTACGTGTGTCATAAATACCTTGACGATTTTTCCAGCCGACTAATTCCATTTGTTCGGCAGAAAGCGGCTCCGTAACAATAATGCGATCGCGAATTGCCGCTACTCGGGTCTTAATTTTCCGATGACCTGCGGCAAACGCGTTTGTAGCAAGAAGAACTTTATTAGCTGTAATCATCCCGCTCGGTGTTTCTACTTGAATACCGAATGAGCTTAAGTTGTTTGATATATGGGGTGTTTGTTCATAAACCCTCACACCTAGTTTACAAGCCAGTTCTTTCAACCCCCGCACTAGCTTTCCCGGATGAACCGTACCACTGCGATTTCGTGACCACACTCCACCATGGAAAAGTGGTGAGCGTATTTCTTCTTGTACTTGCTCCTTGTTGAGTAAAGTAGCTTGGTGACCATACTTGACATACATAGCATATTCATCATCAACGGTCTCTAATCCTTCATCGCCAATAGATACTTTAAGCTCACCACTCCACTCTAGATCACAATCAATGCTATGGCGCTCAATAGTCTGGCGAAATCCATCTATATTATCTCGGCCTAAATCCTCCAGCTCAGCCACATCAGCCGGAAATAGGCGCTCCGTGTTATCAATGCCATGCATTACCGACGTTGACATAATCGCAGCCGGTCTGCCACTGGCCCCATTTGCAACCGACTTTGCTTCAATCAGAACAACATCGCGATCCGGCGCCTTTTCCTTAGCCTGAATCGCCGCCCACAAACCACAAAACCCACCACCAACAATTAATAGATCACAATGAATATCTTTGCGCAGCGCTGGTTGATCAGGGATTGATGGTAAGGAATCTAGCCAATACGTTTCATATACCGTGTCTTGCAGTGCCTGTTTAGCAAAGGATTCATCCGCTGTTGTCATGTCGCTCTTTAACCTTGGGCAAGGTGCACAACATTTCGTATAGCAAATTCGCTGCCAGCGTCGCCGTTATTCCGCCATGATCATATGCTGGAGCTACTTCAACTAAATCACCTCCAACAATATCAAGTCCACGACAACCGCGAACAATTTCAAAAGCTTGAGCCGATGTAAGTCCTCCGGGTTCCAACGTACCCGTGCCGGGAGCATAAGCAGGATCTAATCCGTCAATATCGAATGAGATATATACCGGTCCTTCGCCCAACTGCTGACGAACTTCTTCCATTAAAGGAACCAATGACTTATGCCAGCAATCTTCAACCTGAACCACACGAAACCCCTGGGCACGCGGCCAATCAAAATCATCTGACTCATAGCCTGTCGTTCTCAATCCGATTTGCACAACACGATTGGGTTGAATCAGTTTTTCTTCAACCATTCGTCGAAAGGGCGTGCCATGTGCGATTTTCTCACCAAACATGGTGTCGTTAACATCAGCATGAGCGTCTATATGAACAATACCCAAAGGACCATGCTTTTTTGCCAATGCGCGCATAATTGGCAATACAATAGTATGGTCACCACCAAGGGTAAACGGTGCTGTTCCACATGCCATTATCTGATCATAGGCCTTTTCGATAATATCTACGGACTTGAGCAAGTTGAATGTATTGATTGGTACATCACCAATATCAGCTATCTGCAAGGAATCAAATGGAGACACACGGGTCCACATATTGTACGGACGAATCATTGATGACTCATTGCGTATAGCTCGAGGACCAAATCTGGCGCCACTTCGATTCGATGTGCCTAGATCAAATGGCACACCAACAAAACACGCATCTAATCCTTTCGCTGTCGGTTGTGTTGGTAATCTCATCATTGTCCCGGTTGCAGCGAAACGAGGCATTTCATTCCCGCTCAGGGGTTGGTTATAACTATCGATATCATTACTCATTTTAATCAGAACACTCGTAACACGAAGGAAATTACTAAAAGAAATGGCCTGAAACTTTAGCATCTACCATTTCACATCATTACGTTAGATGATGTATGTCAAAAAGTTATGCTCACA
>CAJQKF010000063.1 GCA_905478855.1 uncultured Gammaproteobacteria bacterium | reverse complement strand
AAACTCAACACATTAGCATCGAGAAAACAAATGCATTACCATAACCGAGCACAAAACCTAAACCCGATGGAATGAACCGTCTCTTAAATTAGGCAACCAAAAGTCCATATTTATCTGGCGACGTACAGGTATGGGTCAGCCAAGATCCTTTGATGTGGCACGAATCTTCGCCAACGCAATGTGGATACCGTATTCTGCATCGACCGCGATGTACTTTGACAATCCAATTGTACTAAACTTAGCCTTGCGATAGTAGATTTCGGCCTCATCAATTTCGCTACGAGCACAAGCCAGTAAAGCCGCAGCGGCCATAATGACCGCGAACAGAGGCCGTTCTATAGTCCGCGGGTAAAACACCTGGCAGAAAAGATACAGCAACGGTTTTGAAAATATATCTTCTACACGTCCCCTGATATACGCCTTTATTGCACGTTGATGTTGGCGCTGTGATGCATGTCTGGTTTTATTGTGTTGTCAATATTCCAGGGGTTGGCTTCCAGAACACTGGTACTTGCAGCCATTGTAACGTTCTAGTTTTGATTACGATCTGCGATAGCCATAAACTTATTAACACACCTTGACACCTGTCGCTCCACCGATCAATACGATATTGGCGCCCCGCAACGCGAACAACCCATTGGTCACAACGCCTGGGATATTGTTCAAAGCCTGCTCCATCTCGGGCGGATTAGTAAGGTTTAAGCCTTTTACATCCAATATAATATTTCCATTATCGGTTTGAAAGTTATTGCGTAGCGAGGGCATCCCACCAAGCTTGACTATTCGGCGCGCGACTAAGCTTTGCGCCATCGGAATAATTTCAACAGGTAATGGAAACTCACCGAGCACATCAACTTGCTTCGACTCGTCGACAATACATACGAATCGTGATGCGGCTTCTGCGACAATTTTCTCGCGGGTTAATGCGCCACCACCGCCTTTTATGAGTCGTTTATGCTTGTCGACTTCGTCTGCACCATCTACATAGATCGGCAGATCTCCGGTACGATTTAGATCAAGCACGGATATGCCGTGACTTTTTAAGCGCTCAGCGCTTGCCTCTGAACTGGCTACAGCACCATCAATCCGCCCTTTTATTCTAGCCAATGCGTCAATAAAGAAATTTGCTGTAGACCCTGTTCCAACCCCAACTATGTCTCCATTTTCTATATACTCTACTGCGGCCTCAGCGGCCGATTTTTTAAACATTTCAATATTCATAGTTTTACAAAATCCAGAATTTCAGTTTAATACGCTTACACACTTAGATTATAGGCTTAGGACAGGCCAAATTGAACTTACCTACGCAAAAAGAATGGTTGATTATCTAAAACAAATACTTACTTCACGGGTTTATGAAGTGGCAAGGGAAACCCCCCTTGAACAGGCTCTTGGCTTAAGTCGAAGAGTTAACAACAACGTGTTTTTAAAACGTGAAGATACACAAGATGTGTTTTCGTTCAAAATACGCGGCGCCTACAACAAAATGTCCGGACTCGATCCTTCGATACTCGCACAAGGTGTAGTGGCGGCCTCAGCGGGCAATCATGCCCAAGGTGTCGCCATGTCTGCACAGAAGCTAAAATGCCCAGCAACAATTTTTATGCCGGTTACAACACCGTCGATAAAAATTAACGGTGTAAAGAGTAGAGGAGCGAAAGTACGGTTAGTCGGTGACAACTTTGACAGCACAAACCAGGCTGCCCTGTCTTTTTGTGAAGAAAACGGGCAAATATATATTCCACCCTACGATGACCCGGACGTGATTGCTGGGCAAGGAACAATTGGTCTTGAATTACTAAACCAGCTAAATCCAATCGATGCAATTTTTGTTCCAGTAGGCGGGGGAGGACTTATATCTGGAATAGCATCCTATGTAAAAAGTCTGCGTCCAGGGATAAAAATAATCGGTGTCGAACCTGAAGACGCTGCAAGTATGACGCAATCGCTGAATTCCGGTCGTAGGAAGAAATTAGCACATGTAGGTCAGTTTGCAGACGGTGTCGCAGTAGCGCAACCTGGCAAAGAACCATTTAAAATATGTAAGACCAGTGTAGATGAAATGATCACAGTATCAACTGACGAGATGTGTGCATCAATAAAGGATATATTTGAAGACACACGTTCAATTATGGAAGCCGCCGGTGCCCTATCAATCGCAGGACTAAAAAAATACGTTACAACTACCGGTTCAAAAGATCAAAACTTGATCGCAATTACGACCGGTGCCAATATGAACTTTGATCGTCTGCGCCATATAGCCGAACGTGCTGAAATCGGTGAAAGACGGGAAGCAATTTTGTGCGTTACTATTCCGGAAAAACCCGGCAGCTTTAAGAAATTTTGTAAGTTGATTGGTCGTCGCAGTGTTACAGAATTTAATTATCGCTATGCAAGTAGCTCGAATGCACAAATTTATGTTGGACTACAAGTCCATGACCAAGCGGATATTGATGCGCTTATTCAGAAACTGAACGAGAACAATTATCCAACTCAAGATTTCACCGATAATGAAATTGCAAAACTGCATATAAGGCATATGGTTGGCGGACGATCTCCAGACATAGACGACGAATGTTTATTACGTTTTCGATTTCCGGAACGACCGGGGGCACTCTCCAGTTTCCTCGATAAACTGGGTAATCACTGGAATATCAGTTTGTTTCACTATAGAAACCATGGCGCAGACTATGGCCGTGTTTTATGCGGCATCCAAATAAAAAATGACGAAAAAACATACCTTACAAAGTTTCTAGACGATCTCGGTTTTCCGTGGGTCGATGAAACCGATAACATTGCTTATAAACTATTTCTTGGAAAATCATGAAAGAAACTAACCAATTCCGTTTTCAGCAGATATATCAAATGCCAGGAGAAGGCTTAATAGCAGAACTACGCTGTGGCAATGAAACCAGATTATTCGGTCTTGACGGACTGCAGTACCGACTCGTCCAACGGCGTAACTCAGGCGAAAGTACAGTTGAAGAAGAAAAGGCATTAGCGATACTTAGCAACCTAACCCCAAGCAGCTAAAAAAATACCGCATAAAATGCGGTATCGGCACAGTAAACTGAATCCTCAGAACCTAGTGGATGCGATACACCCACTGTTTCTCGTTTTCCCATAAAAGGGTAAACAAATCGGGGTTGTTTGAAACGAAACCTTGCAGCGTGCCATCGTAGAATAAAATAGGACGCATCGCGTTTTTACTCCAATGTCTACCCATTTCACCTATTTTGCTAATGCCCCCAGATTTATTGTTAATAACGAGCAGCCAGTCTTTATATGTAACAAAGTCCGTTTTTTCATAATGTTGGTGACCCATCGACATGATTCCTCTTCCGCCAAATTTATGTGAAGGGAAACTATGGTTAGTATATGCATTTAGCGTGTACCCAGTGATTGGATCCGTTAACACTAGAGATTTCGGCATCGAATTAAGTGCCGTAATAAGCTCTTTCCAAACTCGATAATCATTACGCGGCTCAACTGGTTTCAGCATCGTCAGTTTGCTATAAGAATTCGAAAAGTAGTGGTTATCCACGGGAGCTAAAAGAACAACGAGTGCCCCACACATGACCGCACTTGTTAGTTTTTCTTTCCAGTTTCCTATAATAATTTTTTTGCAACCTGAGAAGATAAACCATGCACCAACCAAATGCAGTGGAATAACGTAGCAAATCCGCCACAATACTTCCGGCCAAGAAACACGAAGAAAGAGATCTGTAAAGACTGGATTAAATACAGTGATGAATGGAACAAACATTCCAGCCGAAATATATAAACTAGTAGTTAATACTTTTCCACTAGAATAATATAATGCATAGACCAATACACCCCATGCAGTGATTACCTGAAAAAATTGAAAGTCCGGCCGCAAGATATATAGATTTTTGAGGAATGGTAGCAGCACTTTTACATCCGTAAGCAAACCTTGTGTTAACGGATTGTTCCGCACAACACTTGTGTACAGCCATCCATGCACAAGCAAGTACATGATAATAATTCCAACTGCCAAAACCAGCTTTTTAGCTCCAGCAAGATCCCGCCACTTGATTGATGTACGATTTCTCCAATAATCAAGCAGCGTCATCAAAAGGCCTAGCACCAGTAGAAATAATGCTTCCTGCTTATGAATCAATGTCATACCGATGAGCGCAATGACCAAATATAAGAGCCATCGATTAAAATAAGTTGAGAGGCTAAGATAATGCAGAAGTGCAACAACAGCAGAGAAGTACAACACCATGTTCAGATAAACTGGACCAAACGTGTAGTACCGAAAGAAAGAGAAGACACCAAGACCAAAATGCGTTGCAAACAGAAAAGTGGCTAGCGTAGCAATAACAAGATTATCACCTCTACTGGTGCTAATCCGGTTCAAAATAACCAGAGAAAACTGGAAAAAAGACAGAAGCAAAATTACTGAATGGGCAATACTCATCCAATAAAGTGCTTTCTCCGGTGTATAACCCGACCAGTATATAATGTTCGCCTGCACGACATACCAATAGGCATGAATCTTGCTGAACGGATTCGTTAGAGCAAAGTTTGATGCATGAAAAGCATCATCATTTTGCAGGAATTCAAATTGATCGTTTATTTTGCCTATGTGCCAAATAGGATCCCCGGGTATCTCTGCATACGGGCCACTAATCGCCGTATACACAACACACCCGAATGCAAGAAAAATCCAGGCTGGCCACTCGCGCAATTCAAAAATATCAGTTTTGATTGACGTCATCAACGAGGTGCTAGGTTTTGCTGTAAGGAATAATAAAAAACCAAGCAGTGATCCCGTTCCAGCCCAGAGAAGGATAACCACTCGCTGATCCGTATTGAGTAGTTTTGCTGTCAATACACAAACTACAGCGACAAATACAGACAGCGCTATTGAAAAAAGAAACCGTGCAGTCTTAAACTTTAATAGACCCGTCAGAAAAAAACCCGGCAGCAACAGTAAACAATAAGCGAATAATATTCTCACCCTATCGCCCCGAACGCGAAATAACGACCTTGATCGTTCTCAATATAATAAACAAATCCAGCGCCAACGAATAATTTTTTATATAGTAGATATCGAACTCTAGTTTTCGTAAAGCATCTTCAACTGAAGCTCCATATGGATATAAAACTTGCGCCCAACCGGTCATACCGGGTTTTACTATATGCCGGATATCGTAATAGGGAATTTCTTTTTCCAGCTGTATAGTAAACTCAGGCCGCTCAGGCCGCGGCCCAACAAAACTCATATCCCCTACAAATACATTCCACAGTTGGGGCAATTCATCAATGCGTGTTCTTCGCAGAAACAAGCCCGTTTTTGTTATTCTAGAATCATTTTTGCTTGCCCAAATCGCACCGCCCGCTTCCGCATTAACAATCATCGTGCGAAACTTATACATAATGAAAGGCTTTCCATCCTTACCGGTACGTTCCTGGCTAAATAAAACATGCTGCCCATCACCGATTTTCACCGCGATAGCCGCTAGCAACATAATTGGCGATGCCAGAAAAAGTCCTAATAAAGAAATGGTAATATCAAACACTCTCTTAACTCGCAGTGGAACCGATTGATGAACAATCTGAAAGCCACTGGTCATTACCAGCCAGTTATCTTGAAGATAACTCACTGGTATTTTCGCCCCGTAACTCTCAATAAAGTCTTCGGTACCCCAGACTTTGCAACCGGCAAGCCGATCCTTAAGTAACTTACTAGAAAGTACCGGGTTCAAAGCACACTCCCTACCTATAACGATACCTCCAAAATCGAAATCATCCATTTCCAATGCATTAAGATCAAAATCATTAACATATTCTGATTCCGAGAAACGCGTGAGTTTTAACGTGCTCTCAAGCAACGGTAATGCGTCGGCAATCGTATCTAATACAGACTGATCACCAATTACAAACCAATTCGATACCCGACTTCGTCGCAGGTAACGAATCACCACGTATCGAATGCCAACTGCCCAAAAGAAAAAACCGGTCATAGCGAAAACAAAAACACTGCGCCAAAATAATAGGTCAGTTTCAAAAGTGCGAGTCATATAGATAAAACTAGCAGCAGTAACCGAGCTTATTAACGTGGCTAATACAACACGACTAAAGGCACTGGTAATTCGAGTTTCCCGGCTTAAA
This sequence comes from uncultured Gammaproteobacteria bacterium, assembly GCA_905478855.1. GTDB lineage: Bacteria > Pseudomonadota > Gammaproteobacteria > Arenicellales > CAJQKF01 > CAJQKF01. Next base: position 23,448 of record CAJQKF010000063.1, on the reverse strand, counting down.
CCATATAAGTTGAAGATATAAAAAATAAGAACCGTTAAAACTATGATTAGAAGAAGTGGCAAATTGACGGTTAAATCCCATTGTCCCACTCTCAAATACTTAAATATGGTTACAGAAAAATATAACCCCAAAGCATCTACAATAAGTAACAACAAACTTGATATCGCGGTCGCCCTCCTTAACATGGGAGCAATCCAAGAACCTTTAATATTTTGTCGTTAACCTTACCAAGTTCATAGGTTTCCAAGATTCGGTTTCGCGAGTTCATACCAAATACCTTTATCAATTTCGGGGAGTCAATAATCTTTTGCATTGCAGATTGTAAAGCCTTTGCATCCATGGACGGTACGACGAAGCCGTTACATCCATCCTCAACGAGCTCTCTGCATCCAGGAACATCCGTTGTTATGACGCCCAACCCACAAGACATCGCCTCCATAATAGAGCGAGATAAACCTTCTCGATAAGACGGAAGAACAAAAACATCCGCGTCTTGCAATTTATCTCGAACGTCTTCCACTTCTCCACAGTATTTTATGATTCCGTCTCGTATAGATTTATCAATTACTTCCCGAGATATACTCCCCGGATTGTTATCATATGGCCCGACAATTGTAACCGAGCAAACACAGCGATCGAGCGCCTCAGCAGCAGATAACAATTCACGCAGACCTTTGTCAGCCAGCAACCGCCCAACGAATACAAATCGAACAACACTGTCAACATCATAGTCCTTCTTATTGGAATAGTATTCCGAGTCTACACCGGTTCCTGGAATAACTGATGTATTCTCGTCACGGATGAAACCACTGTCTGTAAACAGTCGACAGTCCGTAGTGTTTTGAAAAATAGCATGCACATTTCGAGAGAATAATCTTTTATAACAAGCAGATACAGATTTTCGTAGCAAATGATGCAATCGCCCCTTATCCAAAAACACGTACCCAAGTCCCGTAACCATACAATATTGACGAATAGTCTTTTTATCAGGTCGGATCAATGCTGCATAAAGATTAGGTTTAATACTAAATGTTATGAGCATCTTAGCTGAAATTTGCTTGAGAATTTTTCGCAGCATGCCGATAGACCTTAACTCCGCAAACGGATTCATACCATGTTGACTTAGCGTCCAGTCAATATGAATAACTCCCGGACGCTCCAATTTTTCAACGAATTCATCTACGGGGCATACACAAACAACCTGGTAACCCGCGCTACAAATTCGGTCGATAAGCGCGTTGTAATGCAGGTAAAGATATTTCGCAGTATTGTGACAGAGTACAATTTTTTTTTGCCTATCGTTTCGCATCGTTAAACCACGACTGAAATACGACTAGATTCCATAATCTATCTTTATGATCAGCTCGACCTTGATAATGGTCACTTAACAAATTTGATACGATGCGGGGATCCAATATATTCTGGTTTTTTATAACATCGGGATTAAGCAAATCCATTACCCAGGTTTTTAAAGGGCCATCTAACCAATCTCCCATAGGCACAGCAAAACCAACCTTAGGACGTTCGATAAGACTTTTTGGGACTCGTTTATAGAGGATGTTTCGCAAAATTTTCTTTGTTGGCTTAGGCACACTAGCATCTGAGTCAGGATGTCTTGACCAGGCACTCTCCATTACATCGTGGCTTAATAATGGGACTCTTACTTCTAAGGAATTAGCCATACTTGCCCGATCAACCTTGGTCAAAATATCATCGGGCAGATAACTATTAATATCTCGAGCCATCATATCACCCCACCGACTTCTTGCTCCATAATCCGGCTCCAAGGAAAACTCACTTGCCCCCTCAGCTCCTCCAAGCACCATCCTCTCTGGATTTAACTCATGAGAGATAATTCCTTTGTAAAGCTGATCGAATGTTGAGGAGCCAGAAAGAACTGCCAGGCGCTTTATCTTCGTTGGATTGAGTTTAGATCCAGACCCAGGCAAACGCTTAGCAATCGTCGAAAACACCTGTAAGGCACTCATAGGTAAACGATGAATAATATTGGCTAAAAGCGACAATAGGGAATGGGGCACTTTAGAAAGAGAACGCCATATTTCCTGCGTTACAAAATATCGTTCGTAGCCACAAAATAATTCATCACCTCCGTCTCCAGATAAGGCCACCGTCACTTTTGAACGAATCATTTTCGATATTAGAAAAGTTGGAAGCTGGGATGAATCAGCAAAGGGCTCATCGTAAATTTGCGGTAGCTCGGGGATGATGTTCATGGCATCTTGAGCTGATAAGATAAACTCATGGTGGTCTGTGTCTAGATGTTTGGCAACGCTGGCTGCGTGCTTAGCCTCATTAAATTTTGGATCATCAAAACCAATGGTAAACGTCTGGACAGGAAGAGTAGCAGACTCGGTCATTAGCGCAACAATCGTTGAGGAATCTACCCCACCTGATAAAAATGCCCCCACTGGCACATCTGCAACCATCTGTCTCTTAACTGATTGGGTTATGCGTTTTTCAATTTCACTATCCGTAGCAACTGCCCGCTTTTCTCTAACAAATAGAGACCAATATCTAGTAATCGGTAACGCACGATCGAAATTGCTAACGCGTAGTGATATCGAAATAATCGATGCAGGGGGTAGTTTATATATTCCTTGATAAATACTGTGCGGAGACGGAATGTAATTATGTCGAAAATATAAAGCCAAGGCTTCTGTGTTTATGCTGCCAACCCACGAGGGAAGAACAGTTAAAGCTTTCAATTCCGAAGCGAACACCAGCTCCTTACCAAGCCACCCGTAATAAAGTGGTTTTTCGCCAACACGATCTCGAACCAGATGAAAGGAATTGTTTGCCCGATCAACCATTGCAAATGCAAACTGTCCTATTAAACGCTTGACGGTTGACTCCAACCCCCAGTGAACAATACCGGAAACAAGCACCTCAGTATCTGACGTACTTTTAAACGAAACTCCGCTCTGCTCAAGTTCATTACGAAGTTCAATATGATTATAAATTTCCCCATTAAAGCAAATCACAATATTTCCATCATGGGAACACATTGGTTGTGCTCCGCCTGAGGACGTATCAACAATTGATAATCGACGATGACCAAGTGCTATACCGTGAACCTCGTCAACCCAAAAGCCGCTGCTATCCGGTCCACGGTGTTCCAACATATCTGACATTCGAACAACTTGGTTCATCAACGTATCGCGATTGAGTTCTCGTTTTGAACCGATATTAACAAACCCGGTAATTCCACACATCAGCACCCCCCTCCGATCAAACGACGATAAAGTTCAATATAGCGAGAAACACTTTTCTCCAATGGAAATTCTTGTTGTATTCGTAATGTCATCTGACTTGATAATGCTTTGTAGCGAGAGTCGGACATTGTTAACACATTAACAACGGATTGCGCCATCGCATCAATATCACCAACCTTTGCGGAATAGCCACTAGTACCGCTTATCATTGTGGAATCCCCAACATCAGTATGCACTACTGGCAAACCTACAAGCATTGCTTCGGCAAGTGCATTTGGCCATCCCTCGCCAGCGGAACAAGATAAAAACACATGAGACCGACTTAGATAGGCTCCCACATTAGTTTTTTCTCCCAACAACGAAACCTCATTCTCAAGGTCCAGATGCTTTATCTGCCCAACAAGTTCTCGATTACTGGGAGTTACATCCCGACCTATTAGTTGAAAACGTACGTGGGGAATTACTTGTTTAATCTTTGCAGCGCAGCGGAGAAAATCACTGTGTCCTTTTTGAATATCATATCGCCCCACGTTTATAACAATAGGTTCCGATGAATTTTGTGGGGATGATAGTTCTAACTTTTCTTTTATATGATTTGAAAATTCAGATATATCTATGCCATTTGGTATTACATAGCCACGAGCTTTAGTAAAGCCTGCATGTTCATGACTTTGTCGTGACAACTGAGCACAATATACAATTTCATCTACGTTGCGTCGAAACTTTGATAAAAAGCTTAGAATATAAACAATGAGAACCGTCGACCACTTGTTGTACTTAAACGTAATATTCGACTGCCGGATGTTCCATGCATGAGGAACTCTAATCCCTACTAAGGCGATGGTTGTGAATAAATTAGCTTTGTATAGCCAACTATGGACGATTGATTGCGACTCTTTTTGGCATACGTTACGTAACAATCTAATCGCTGCAAAAAATCCCGCTATTGATGTAATGTTACATTCCATCACAGATATACCGCTATTGCGTATTGATACGGCAACCTCACTATTCACACCACTTAAAGAAATAACCCTGTGGCGGATATTTGAATCATCCATGCTAACGAGACGCTGTAAAAATCGTTCGGCTCCTCCTGTTGCCAATCCGGTTATGACGTGAATAACGGTGACTATAATATGTTTACCAGAAATAATTGTTGTACAAGAAAATCGTGGATAAGTTGATGACCTTTACGATTAGGGTGATTCCAGTCTAACTTATCGCCAAGATCATAAACAAAATACTCGCCTACTTGCGCAGTATTTTTTACATGCAAAAAAGCTTCCTTAGCATCAAAAATGCGTATGTTTGAATTCAGGTTCTTGCGTAAAATTTGTTGTGTTGACCCGCCCAAGAATTCTTCTTCCCATTGAATTCCGACTTCTCGATATACGTTAGCTGCAGACTTACTAATCTGCATTTCATAGGGTAATAATACGACAGAAATTTGAACATTGAATTCATTGTGAAACTTATCAGCTACTCCATTTAAGGTTTGTGCTGCATGCTCAATTAATTGCAGGTTTCGTTGAGGAAACAACTCCTTTGCACTAAATCCAGTTGCTTCTATCCCCTGCACCGAAAGCCATGTTTTTAAACTTGTTCTTAATAAATTATAAATGAATAGTCGTCCGCGCAAAAATTCGTCAACGGGGTAAAATTTACTACGAAAAACACGAGCGAACCCCGCAACTGCTTCGACAAAAGTAACGCCTTTACTGACCGGTTGAGGATTACCCTTATGACTTAAATTGGTCGCCAAAACGCTATCATGCGTACCAAGCTTATGCTTGGGACTGATATCCAATAACTCTGTCTCAAGGGGGGCGATATCGTTTAGGTTGAAAAAAATGACCAAATGATCAATCTTCTTCAACTTTTTTTGCATGGCTTGGACAGAATTAGCTAGTAGTGGTGTATCGCCAATATAGCAGTAGTTACGGTGATAAAACTCTGGGTAACTCTGTTGCAACAGATCAGTAACACGGTAGCCCATACCGGCACCCACACCGAAACATACTGAGTCTCCAAAATAGCCTATCGTTGGTTTGTCTTGCGCCCCAACAAACTCACTGGACGGAAACCCATCTGAATTAAAGCAAATATCGCCATAAGGATACTCGACACATTTATTCTCGCTGCGTACACCCGTATAGTAGCTTGGGTGATAGGTAATAATTACCCGTGCGGTAATCTCAAGAATAATAAGTAATACGATGAGTATGAACAAATTTATCCCTAGAATTTTTATCAACCCCGCACTACTTTTCATTTGCAGAACTCGTCTTTGGAAAAAAAACGAGGGAAATCCAGATCACCGGAATCCAGTCAGTAAGAACATTATGACGAAATGCTTGTCCAAAGTTCGTGGTACCCATTGACCAAATGAACGACATGCCAATAAACATAACAAATAGGGCCGCATTGTAAAAATTTAGCTGTCGCGTGAATAGCAAATAAATAAAACAACCGAGCCCTAAGAACCTAAGAAGACCACCTGCCAACGGTATAAAATCTAACCACCGAGCCGACTCACTTGGCCAGAAACCAACCAAATAAAATAAATATGATCGAAGAAGTCCGAGTAATGCACTCCCAACACTCGAAGTATCAACAGCAAAGCCATACGATGATCTCGGATTCGCAGAATCAACAGCCTGGCGATACTGATCAATCATATTTTGAATACTTCCAGAATGCTGCAACATTTCTAAATAATCATTACCATTACTCGCAGGAAAGAATAGTACTACAGCAGATCCTATAAATAGAAAAGCAAAGCCGATTGAAATAACCTTTAGTCCCTCCCTATCATTCTTACCAGCGTGTTTAGCCGAATAGATACAAAACGACAGAACACTCATTAACACGGCGATAATTAATAAAACGTGGTGAAACGCGCCCATGAATATCAACAACAAAAATGATAAAGCGAGCCATTTCACCTGCTTGTCATTAATTGCTTTAAAAAAGTAAAAGCATCCCAGCACAAAACCAAAAAGCTGGAAAACTTCACGAAAAGTTATTGAAGTAAAAAATAAAATTGAAGGACTAATCGCTAATAACCCAAGAATCGGATAATAGGAAACCCGGTGATCAACGATAGAGGTTATTCGACAGACCGCAACAGCTGACAGCGCTGCAAACAATACATTGAGGCTTTGCGAAAGTAATTTACTTGCTCCAAAAACCGTATAAAGAGTGTAAATTATCCACTCATAGACACCCGTTCCAACGGTGAAGATCGGGACTCTTTGATTTTCTAATGCGCGTAGCGCATTCAAGTGAAAATAATGCGCATCATAATCAGCACCGGGTAAGATAATAAAAACTGTATTGATGATCGAGATGACGTGATGGGCACCAACAAATACAAAGAACATGGCGACAACACCAACTGATCGATGATTCGCTGGAACTAAAAATATGCTTAGAATACTTAGTAAAAACAACAAAAGTACGCCGAGCTCGGTCATCAACGAACACCCTCTACTAAATTATTCCAAGCATTTAAAGATTTATTCAATGAAAAATGCTCACATATGCGCTCCCTAGCCGATACGGACAATACTCGATAGTCCTCGTTGTTAAGATCGAGAATACACTGAATTGACTGTGCAATAGTAGAGGCGTCATTCAACTCGACAACATTGCCGTAATCACCGATGATTACTTTAGCATCGCCAACATTCGTACTTATGCATGGGACACCAGACGCCATAGCTTCTCCTAACACATTTGGAAAACCCTCTGCCAAGGACGTTAACACGCATACTGACAAAGTTTGGTAAAACGCCACGACATCGATTTTGGGATGATATTGGACAACATCAGCTAAACCACACTGTTTGATATAACTATGTAACCAATTTACGTTTTCGTCATCACCGGGACCCGCAATGCTAAATCGAATTTGTGGATAAGATTGGTGCAGGATTGTCGCCGAGTCCAAGAACAATTTATGATTTTTAACTCGGTCAATTCGACCAACTATGCCGATGATAGTTTTGTCAGAAAGTTCACTTGAAAAACCTGGTCTAAACCGACTTGTATCAATACCGTTAAATATGACATCCGCTTTGTTTAATCGATAACCTAACTGAGGCGCCAGTTCCAATCCCGCGTTCGAATTGAAAACTATTGAGTCAGGCATAAAGGAAAAAAAACTTTGAAATTTATAGCTAAGTCGATCAAGTAAATCTAAATCCTCCAACCTCATCCAACTAACCGCAATACGCCAAACAAGCCCCGGACGTCTCCAGGATAAGTAACTTGTCAATCCAACTAAACAGGCGGCGGGTAAGCTACATATCAAAACTTCGACACTTAATCGTCGAACTGTTTTAATAAAACGAATAAAAAAACTAAGAAACTGATAGCGCCCTCCCTTATCAAGGTCGATTAATTCAATTGACTGATCCAACTCACCAATCAAATCACCAACGCAGTAGAATACAGCAACGCTTACATCGTGCCCGTGTCTGGCCAAACCATTGGCGGTTAGCACCAGTTGACGTTCAGCGCCCCCGATTTCAAGACTTCTAATGAGAAAGAGAATTTTCAACCATCAAACTCCGAAACAGAGTTATCCAATCATCTGCAATTTTTCTAGGTTCATAACGGGATACGATCGCTTTACCGACTTCACCGCCCTTATCTCTTAAGTTCTTATCCATTACGGCGAGACATAAAAACTCGATTAACCTGTCTTGGTCACCAATATCAAACAGTAAGCCGTTTTGACCATGTCGAATAAAATCTTCAACAGAATCGTTAAACCGTGAGCTTACAACGAACAATCCGGCCGACATGGCTTCGCACAGTGCCATAGGAAATGCTTCCGTGCGGGAGCTGGTAACAAAAAGATCAGCATGATACATCTCTTCTGCAATATTATTGACCACGCCCTTGAGCTCAACTCGACCGCTCAATGAATAGCCTTCAACTAAGCGTTCAAGATTTTTGCGCTCAGGCCCATCTCCGCATATAACCAGTTGTACCGTATCAAAATTTTTTGCAAGTTTGGCAAATGCATCTATGACCAGGTTCATCGATTTAAGCTGATCCAGTCTACCAACAGACAGAATCGTAAACTGATCTGCTTTTTTTGTATTGCAAATAGGCGGTGTAGGATGCGGAACGGGATTAGGAATGACCATTGTTCGATGAGTTATCGCACTTTGTGACCATTTTTCAATATTCCGATTCAAGACTACCAGTCGCGATGCTCGTTTATAGCATAGTGATCTTAATCTGGCCCATATAGGCCCTACCGGATAATGTTCCAAATCAGAATGTTCGGCAACAATCACTGGAGTTTTTCGTCCTAGATTCGCAATAAGTACAGCAATACTCGTATCCAGCATGAAACTAACAACCACATCCGGGTTTCGGTTTTTTAATATAGAACGAACGCTACGCAGACGTCGAATATTATTTGAGATCGCTTCTACTATATGCTGCGACTCGGCAATTAAATTCAAACTGGTAAGGGTTACTTGCGGATATAATTCATAAAACGGTTTTACCTGGCGATCACTAAAACGGCAAATCTCAACATCATGGCCAACTTTCGCCCATTCGCTTGTTAAGGTCGTAACAACCCTTTCCGCCCCACCACAGTCAAGCGTCGCAATGAATACAAGTATATTCACTACTCTCTTCGTAAACTATCCCATAAGTGTGAAACAAATTTCAAAACCTTCCCACCAGCCAACGATAAAAGATACTGGAACCATGCAAACGGATCAAACCATCGCAACCTTAACAACCGTCTTATTTCCTTCCGAGTCTGCTTAGCATCCCCTTGTCTGGAAAAAACCGATACTAAGTGTTTTCGATACGCCAGAGTACCCAAAAAAGTCTCGTTCTGGAAATCAAATTCTGGTAGTTCAAACTTACCTTGCTGAATATGATCAATTCCAAAATCAGCTCTCTCTCGCCAGCAACGTTGTGCAAGCGTGGCAAACCAGCGTTGCCTTGAAACATTTTGAACAGAAATCATACCTTCAGTATGTCTTTTGTAGTAAAGAACCACCGGAATGTTCGAAACCTTATAGTTCTCTTTCATTCGTAAGAGAAGATCATAATCTTGGGAACATTGAAATTCCTCTCTATAGCCCTTTAATTCCTTAAGTACCGATTTACGAGTTAACCATGATCCATGGACAAAAGGATTTTCCTCCACTAACAACTGACTCAAAGTGAGCGGATTGGTTTCCGCTGAAAAGCGATAAATCTCGCGATTATCATCGTCCACCTGCATCGCCCATGTACCCACCAATGCGATCGCGGGGTTGGCATCAAGAAACTCTACTTCTTTATTAAACCGATTAGGCGCCGAGTAATCATCCGCATCTTGTCGGGCAATATACTCTCCTCTGGCCGATTCGAGCATTTGATTTAAGCTCTGTGTCAGCCCCTTATTACTCTGACGAAATAAACGAATTCTTTCGTCTCTAAATTCTTCCAGTATTGCAAGAGTATTGTCACTCGACCCATCATCGGTGATTAAAAGCTCAAACGAACGGTACGTTTGGTCCAAAATACTTTGCACACTTTGACGTATAAAACGCTCAGCATTATAGGCGCTGATCAGAACCGAGATTACCGGAATCTGCTTAGACGTTTGTTCCGATTCAGAGATCTGCATTTGTGGTTAATAGGTTATGGTTTTCTGTATCATCGGCATTGATCCAGCCAATACAGTAGCAATACGGTCTCCAGCATATCCATCGCCATAGATAGGATCTTGCAAGTAGGCTCCATGAGTCAAATGTTGTCTAACCGCATTGACTATTGAGTCTTTATGATTGGAAACGTCTATAACATTTGCTCCGCGTTGTCGTGCATGCTGTCGAGTGCCAACATTAACAACCGGCGTACCAATAAAAGCCCCTTCACGAATGCCACTACTTGAATTGCCAATAAGACATGCCGTACGTTGCATCAATTTCACATAGAGATGAATGGGCAGGTTTTTGAAGAAATGGATCTTAGAGTCCCTGTACTTTTCGCGGTATTTCCGCATACCTCGAGCGATATCTTCAGAACCTGCATCCGGATTTGGCCACAATGCAATGGCAGGCATGCCGAGTTCTTCAACAGCTTCAAGTGACGCTTGAATCTGACTTTCACCTGCTCCAAACTCTGTCGTTACAGGATGTTGTGACAACATTAAAAACGGTTCCCTCAAATCAAAGCGACTACCAACTCCATCATCAAATAATTCGCGCTCGTCAATTTCACTGCTATCAAGGTATTCCCTCACAAGATCCATTCGTGGGCAACCAACATTATGTACCGTTTCTTCCCGCTCACCCAGTTTTAGAATACGTTCGTATGCATCACTACAGGCGGGAAAATGGATATGCGCAAACTTAGTAATTGCGTGCCGTATACTTTCATCAACTGTCCCCGAAACTTCCCCACCCATCGTATGAGCCAAACGAATATTCATATAGACCGCGGCTAGTGTTGTTGCCATGGTTTCAAAACGATCGCCCACAGTAATTACTACATCCGGCTTCAGCTGACTAAAAACTGTAGGAAGCTCTAACAGTCCTAACGCAGTCGATTTTGCCATCGTAACGGGCGTTTCTCCTTCAATCAAAGAAAAAATACTTGCATCGGGAACAAATCCATCCTCTTCGATAAGGGTTGCAACTGACCCGTAACGATCTAAGACAGCGGACGCGGTTACAACAACTTGAAGCTCTAGATCGGGATGATTCTGTATCGCGCGCAGGGCTGACTTTATGCTGCTATAGTTGGCTCGAGAACCAATAACACTACAAATTTTTCTCATAGCTAATTCACTAAAATAATTACAATTTATTGAAAATCGGACTCATTAAACAATTGATCTGACTCTACTGTCCGAACTAATACTCGTCCGATATACTTCTTCATAGCAGCCGCGGAAATACCAGTTCCAGGTTTTTTTATATGTATATCACCAGTTTGCAAGACCTCACCGGCTCGTAACGTGCGGCTCGCTACCAGGCTTTTTTCAAATATCCTTTTCATATCGCTGTAATGATCAAGTCCGTTTTTATCAACAGGGCACTGTAAAATACGCTGTATACCACGAACACTCTGTACAAGTTGAGTAAACTCTCCCGGCTCCATAGAGTGTTGGGCATCACTGCCGTACATTAATTTAGAAAACGTAAAATGTTTTTCAACTACTGACGCACCTAATGTAACGGCTGCTAATATTGCATACGCATCCTTTGTATGATCCGAAAACCCAACTCGAACACCATACCGCTCTTTCATTTCCGCAAGCACATTCAGTCCAACATGCTCATCTTGGCAGGGATACATAGAACTGCATTGCATAATAACCACTTTATCCTTCACCGCACTCAATACTTCCATTGCTGCGTCGAGTTCTGCCCAATCACTCATTCCACTTGATAAGAAAACCGGTTTATCTATGCTGGCAATTTTCTCCAGCATAGGCAGATTTGTTACTTCACCTGACGGAATTTTATAAACATCCATGTCTAGAGCGGATAATAAATCTACGGCTTGATTAGAAAACGGTGATGACATAAAGACGATGCCTAACTCATCACAATGCGTCTTTAATTTACCCCACTGTTGCTGAGTAAAACCGGTACGTCTAAAATAACTAAAACGATCCTCTGCACTAAAATAACCCGGTGATGGAGCGTCATGGGTAGTTTCAGCCTCTGGAATATGGGTCTGAAACTTAATCGCATCAGCTCCGCAACCGGCCGCGGCATCAATTAATTTTTTGGCGTTTCCAAAACTACCATCATGCACGGAACCGACCTCGGCAATAATGAAAACATTTTTAATGTCCAATACTAATTCCCGCTATTATTTATAATCATAAAACACTCGGCAATTTTAAGATCGAACGGCGTATCAATATCGATGGATCGTTCGAGCGGCATAATCACCGGCATCACTTTTAATCGGGAGTCATAAAACGGAATCCCGTCAATAATATTACGTGCTCGGCAAACGAGGACTGCCGGTCCATTGCGAGCATAACGAACTTCTTTTTCTTGCCGACTTAATAGCGTTTTTTTCTGCAACAGAGTATTCAACGAACCATCTTTGATAACCATTTGAGACTCTGCTGAAAAATTATGCGGCACCTCAACAACACTCACGACTGTATCTGCAGAAGAGGACTCAAATAAAGAAATTGCGTCGTCAATATCTTTCGATTGACGAAAAGGGGACGTTGGTTGAAGGTACACGACGGCCGTCGAATCAATATCGAGCTGTAACTCCTGAAGCGCATGAATAATTACCTCACTCGCGCTTGAATTATCCTTACTAAATCCTATCGGCCTTAAAAACGGGACATCACCGCCATTCTCTAGTGCGACTTTTTTAATTTGTTCGTCATCAGTAGAGACGATTGTTCGTCTTAACAACGTAGATGAATGTGCCGTTTCTATCGCATAAGCAATCAACGGCGCACCAGCCAGTGGTGCTATATTTTTTAACGGTATTCCCTTCGAACCGCCTCGCGCTGGAATTATCCCTAAATAATACATGCGTGAACTAATTTTCTACTTAATCTGAACACATCTATCCCCGATTTGAATTAGAAAACGACAATCACAAATCGATACGCCTGTTATTAAGTCAAGCAAGTAACAGCTCAAACTCCATACTTAAATCTTTTATCTGTTTTAGCTGCTGAGCATCCATGGCACCAAGGTGCGCTTTTTCGTTACTTCGTTGTAAGGCATGATTTAACGTAAAATGTTTTTCAAGATATCGGCAACCACGTGTAGACGCCAATAAAGCCGCAGAAATTCCCAAGGAATGATCGCTTAATCCATCAAATACATCTACAAATTTCTCAGGCACCGTCATATCTTCCAGTAACGTAGGATACTGAGCAACACAATAAAGATACACGGCATGGGATACCCTTTTCACACTATTCGGATCCAAAGTATTCGGAATTGAAACGAAGGTCGGTTTATTTAGAGAAAGAATTCGATCCACTAGTTCCGGATTTTCTCCATGCTGACGGGACGCAACTTTATAATAAGACTGATTGACTTCGATACACCAATCGAGTGTTTCATTGGTGAACGCCGTTGAAAAAACCGGCAACCCGATCCTATTTCCATATTCAACCAATCGTTGGAAACCATCAAAGGATAATTCTCGATCAATGAGATACTGATCAGGGTTGCTAGAAAACAAATTCGCTGGATACAACTGTACTTTGGCCGCTGAGGCTCCTGACAGTTTCGACTGCAGAATCATTTGCTCAGCTACTTCTAGATCCGTGCCAAATTGGGGTGCTATTTCCGAGATTATAAACACTTCATACCTCTACATTTTAAGTTATCCTTATATGCACCAATAGGTGCATACGAAACCAACATCACGTCCATTTTATGTGATGTCATAATAGTTCTTGTACCAGTCAACAAAACGTCTAACACCCACATCTATTGTGGTCTCCGGACGATATCCCAGATCGGATTCTAGCGCGGTAACATCCGCTGTGGTGGCAGGAACATCTCCATCTTGCATCGGCATTAAATCGAGATTGGCTTTCTTACCTAAGCATTCCTCCAGCACGTTGATATAACGCATTAACTGGACTGGATTGCTGTTACCTATATTGTATATTCGATAAGGGGCCTTACTACTCGACGGGTCCGGTTTATCACCGCTCCAGCTTGAGTTTGATGGAGCAGGTCGATCAATCACTCTGGTTACGCCTTCAACAATGTCATCTACGTAAGTAAAATCCCGAATCATTTGTCCCCTGTTATAAACTGGAATCGATTCGTCCGCGAGTATTCCTCGAGTAAATTTAAACAACGCCATGTCAGGTCTACCCCATGGGCCATATACGGTAAAAAACCGTAATCCGGTAACAGGTAAGCCGTACAGATGTGCATAGGAATGCGCCATAAGTTCATTCGCTTTCTTCGAGGCTGCGTACAATGAAATTGGATGGTCTACATTATCCTTTTCCGAAAATGGCATCTTTGTATTAGCGCCGTACACCGAACTAGAAGATGCAAAGGCCAAATGCGCTACTTTAGTATGACGACAACCCTCAAGAATATTCGCAAAGCCAACCAAGTTCGCGTCAATATACGCTGCTGGATTATCGATCGAGTAGCGCACACCGGCTTGAGCGGCCAGATTCATCACCGCGTCAAACTGGTTCTCTTCAAACAGTTTCTCCATTGCCGGTCTATTCGCAATGTCTAATTGATGAAATATAAAATTGTCATATTCCTGCAATCGTTTTAGACGAGCCCACTTAAGATTGACATCATAATAATCATTGATGCAATCTACGCCATGCACTTCGTCACCGCGCTCCAGCAACTTTAAACCCAGAGTTGAACCTATAAAACCGGCCGCACCGGTAATCATTACTTTCATTGCGAGTACGCCTCGTTATATTTGACTAATATCATTACCACTACAAACTCCAGTATCCCAAATCATGGTCTTCCAACTGCTGCTCGCTAAAAACAGACTTAATATCAATAAAAACTCCAGGTTTCTTAATTGACTTGATCAACGATTCCAAACCTTTTTCAAGAAAAGCTTGATGAGATACGGCGAGCATTAGTGCGTCGCACTCGGGCATTTCCTTCTCACAAGTAAGACGCTCACCATATTCATGCTGAGCTTCCGAAAAATCTGCTAGTGGGTCGGTAATTGACACACCCACACCGTAACTGCGTAATTCCCGAACAATCTCGATTACTTGTGTATTTCTTAAATCAGGGCAATCCTCTTTAAAGGTGAAACCATAGACATTAACCTTTGCACGATTTAACTCACATCCGCTTGCAAGCATCTTTTTAATCGTTTGCTCTGCTATGAATTTCCCCATGCCGTCGTTAATTCTACGTCCAGCCAAAATCACTTCCGGATGATAGCCCAACTCTTGTGCTTTATGTGTCAAATAGTATGGATCAACTCCAATACAATGCCCCCCAACGAGTCCGGGGCGGAAATTCAAAAAATTCCACTTAGTTCCAGCGGCTTCCAAAACATCAAGTGTATTTATTTGCATCCGATTAAAAATAACCGCCAGCTCGTTTATCAACGCAATATTCAGATCGCGTTGGGTATTCTCGATTACTTTTGCCGCCTCGGCAACCTTGATGCTGGAAGCGCGATGAACGCCGGCCTCAACAATCGACTCATAAACATTAGAAACCACTTCTAAGGTTGCGGAATCATCAGCTGAGACCACCTTCGTGATTTTCTTTAAAGTATGGTCTGTATCCCCCGGATTAATACGTTCTGGAGAATAACCAACATGAAAATCCTCCTTCCAACATAAGCCAGAAACACTTTCTAAAACCGGAACACATACTTCTTCAGTCGCCCCGGGATAAACCGTTGACTCATAGACAACGATGCAGTCCCTAGACATAACGCTGCCAATAGACTGACTTGCCGAAACAAGGGGACTAAAATCCGGTCGTCGTGCACTGTCAATTGGTGTCGGAACAGCAACGATGTACATATCACAACCTCGCATATCCTCAATCGTATCAGTGAAACTCAAATATTTTGCAGCCGCTAATTCATTTCCAGAGAGCTCACCTGTTGGATCCTTTCCTGCGCGATAGGCAGCAAGTTTCTCTTTATTCAAATCAAAACCGGTAGTTTCATATTTTTCGCCTAACGCTACGGCTAATTGCACACCCACATAGCCCAGCCCAACAATTGCTATTTTCATACTTTCATTATCCAAAAATTCTTCTAATCTTTTACTTTGCGGTTGAGCATTTTCCACGCTACCGCCCTACGGCCTCATTTACGCCGCATCAAATCAATACTACTTCCGTGTCTCGCCCTATTCGAACTCGACACGAATACCTAAAACATTAGGAACAAACACCTGAACTTCCGGTGTTATCGAAGGTAATTGCATGACCCTTTCCGCCGGACTACTCATATTTGTAATCACACGCGGAACGGCGAGCATCTGGATCAGGCTCGCCCATATAGGTCGCCCGAAGAAATTTCCCGCTTATATGTTGGATCAAACAAACCAAACACTTCAATCGACTCCCGTACAGCACTTATATCCTGCCGCCTATATAACTAACAGCAAAAATCGGATGCTTTCCGATAAAAATCTAGTGACTCAGAAAGAAGTCATGTTTGCAGTCGCGTTTTCTCGCTAAAATCTTTCAGTATCAAACAATAAACATAGCAATTCGCCGGCGCCTCGTTTATTTCCACCCAGCCTCACCGAACGCATCTTTCACATCGGAATTAACCAGTCCTAAAACCACACCCATATCATTAGACAAACGACGCTGGCTCGTATTTTGTCCGCTTTCAATAGCCGATAAAATATCCAGCGTAAGTCGATGTTCTTTCTTCAGGTCAGCGTTCACCTTATAAACACACTATACAAAATGGTTAAAATAATCAATAGAATACAATGGTTTAAGTCGATAACTAAATTGAATTAACGGTGTCGATCAACTTATTAACGACAGTCTGTTGCTCTTCGACTGAAATATACGGATGCATAGGCAAACTCATCACTTGCTGACTAACCCTTTCACTAACAGGAACACAACACTGTTCCGTTTTCATTGCTGGCTGGTGATTCAACGGAACGGGGTAATGAACGGCCGTAGGCACACCAACCTGACCTAATCGTTGTTGCACTTCGTCACGGTTTTCAATAAGAATCGAGTATTGAGCGTAAACCGAAATATTTCCCTCTTTAAGCATTGGCGGTATTATCGGTAATTGCTTTCCCGCTCCGCGTTCAATTAATAAGCTCGTGTATCGATCGCCAATCTCAGCCCGCTTTATAGCTTCAGTCTCGAATAAGGAAAGTTTCGCTAATAAAACGGAAGCTTGAAACGAGGACATTCGACCATTTATGCCGAGACGTGTGTGATGATATCGACCACTTTGCCCATGCTCCCGAATCTGGCGAATAGCTAACGCGAAGTCATCATCGTTGGTAAAACATGCTCCACTATCACCATATCCGCCGAGCGGTTTTGATGGAAAAAAGCTAGTGCATGCGATATCCGATAAAGCACCGGATCTACGACCCTTATAACTTGCACCGAAGCTCTGTGCAGCATCTTCAATTACGACCAGACCAGCATCCTCTGCTACGATATTTATCGCATCCATATCGGCACACTGTCCGAAAATACTTACTGGGATGATGGCCTTTGTTCGTGCAGTTATGGAATCTTTCAATAACGCGGGGTCTAAATTGTAACTTACTGGATCAATATCAACATAAACCGGTACCGCGCCTAATAACAATATCATCTCACCAGTGGCAGCAAATGTAAAAGGCGAGGTAATCACCTCATCGCCCACACCGACACCAGCGGCCATTAACGCTATTAATAACGCATCCGTTCCATTCGATACCGCGATCGCATGTTTAACATCGCAGTACGTGGCTAAACGCGATTCCAATAACTCAATTTCGGGCCCACCAATATAACGTCCATGCTGAAGGACAGTAAACAAACCCGCTTCAATACCCGGACGAATTAACCGTTGCTGATATTCAAGATCGATAAAAGCAATATTTTCATTTTGCGACCCACGGGTTAAGTAATCATCAATAGAGATACAGCCATCTAAGCAAGAATTTATCCTAGTATTATTGGTTAATATTTGCCCTTTATCACCCAGTCGCTGCCTTGCACGGCGGGTACGGGCAAGCGAAACATCGGGTTGCACGATAAGGTCACCATCTTCGGCAAGAGCCGCCAGCCAATTTATACGCGTTCCTAAATCGGCAAGTCTCGATTTTGCGACACTAACTGAATCGGTTTCAGTTTCAACCAGACGTTCCGACAGTCCATCTACTATTTCGTCGGCAGAGCCAACATAAATCCACAATCCGTCTCGCTGACGCCTTGACAAGGTGGCCAAAGACTCAAGTTTTTCATCGTCTTCTGACAATAATTCAATAACGAGAGCCGGATCCAAAACGAAATTTGTCATAATAAATTCAAAAGTAAAAATAAAAATTATTTAGCAGGTTCCAACCAGCCGCGAAGACCATAGACGAAAATTCCAAGGTATTCCCTCAACGCATGGGTTGTAGCGCCTAATGCGCCACTGGATGGAAAAATGCTCAGCAATAGGGGTTGACTCGAGTTTACAAAACGAAAGTCGACAGGTAATGGTATGATGGATATATCTAATGCCCGAAAGGTTGAAGCCGCTCGTGGCAGATGAAATGCTGAGGTAACCAGCAACACTGAACGTATATCATAACGTTGCATAAGTTTTTTAGTTTCGATCGCATTTTCCCGAGTATTACGACTATTTCCTTCATAATAAATATCCGACTCAGGTATGCCCCATTCTTGCAGCAAACGAGAAATATACCAGGACTCCACCTGCACGCCTTCCTGCTGTTTGAATACATTACCACCGGTTACAATAATTTTGCTAATGCGTCCAGAATGGTAAAGCCGCGCAGTATATAGCACTCGATCGGATGCATCGGATAACTCGGCGCTTACTCTCGGCGGTAATGGTAAAGATAGCGCCCCACCCAGCAGGACAGCAGCGTCGGCTTTGGGCGCGTCACTCGCTTGCACTGGAACGTACCAGCCCTCTAATTGCCTATTAAGTACTGTCGCCACAATAGGGCTCGAAGCTGCCAGCAAGATAATATAGCCCAGTATAAAAACTACCATTGCCGCCCGTCTAGCAGCAAATTTATACAGAATAGCCGCAAGCACCTGACTTTCTAGAAATAGACTAAGCGGAAAAACCAGATAAGGCAAGATCTTGGATAATTCAATCCACATTATGAACCGACGATGACTTTATTAAAAAAAATGAAACAATATACAATGCTCTGATTCCGGACCAATATGGCCAAATTACTCTCTAAATTCTCGGGGTTGTAAAATCCTAACCCGCATTACGCATCAAGCGACTATAGTTCTATTCTACCGCAAATTCGCTTCTAGCTTTTGCCATTTTTGCTCAAGCCGCTTAGCCGAAATCGGTATTGATGTACCTAGACCCTGAGCAAAAAGCGAAACTTGGTACTCTTCTATCATCCATCTGAATTCTTTTGAATCATCTAAACTGGCAATGCTTTCTAAGCGCTGAAGCCATAAATCAACCTTGTCCTGAAGCGCCTTATCTGCCGCCGGATTTCGTTGGAATTTTTCTATTCGAACCACCAGTGTTTTCAAAAAACGAGGCAAATGGTTTAACCACGCTAAGGGGGTAGTTAACAAAAAACCCGGACCAATTAAATCATTAACCCGATCAATAATTATCTTTTGAAACTTTAGATCAAGCGCAGAGCCCACCATTTTTTTCAAGGAATATGCTAACTTCAGGACATCATGTAAGGTTTCAGCGTAATCATGGGAAATTCTGGAAAGCACATCATCACAGCATTGCAAATAGTTTGTAAACACAACTTCCGTTCTCACATCAGCTAAATCGATCTCAAATGACGCATCAATCACCCCATCCAAAAAGTCTTCAGTAATATTTGCAGACGGATACAGCCCGGCATACTGGACTGCACATCGATCGAGTGAACGATTTGCAGAAATTTCCCTAAACCGACTCTTCTTGTTGAGTTTAATGAGTCTTCTGACTCCTGCTCGGTGCTGCGTTCGGGCCTCTACAGGGCTATCACAAAGTCGCAAATCAACATGTTTACCACGATCGGACAAAGCAGGGAACCCACTTATTGTCGTTCGATAACCTTTAAACTCCTCTCTGTCTGGAATATCGCCAAATGACCATTCGGTTAATCCAGTCCTCGGGTATTCAGAACTTTCAAGATCATCAAAAGCATCATTTGCATGCTTTCCATGTTTTTCTCTCAGCGTTTGCCAGTCGCGACCCTCAGCGATTACTCCGCCTTTATCGTCGATTAACTCAAGTCTAAGCTGCAAATGCGCGGGTACTTTGGTTAAATCAAAATCACTGATTCTAGCTTTGACACCATAACCAGAATCAAGGCGACTAATCAATTCATCGACCAGATCCGCTGTTCCAGAGATACTCTTTGCAATCATTTTTGCATTTTGATTAATCGGAACAAGCCCTTTTCGCAGAGCTTTGGGTAAACAACGAATAAGTGACTCAACATAAAGCTCTAACCATCCCCGAAACTGCCTCGCACTCTCATTCGGATCCAATTGATTCAACAGTGGTAAGGGCACACGTAGCGTAATTCCATCGTCGCGCTCACCCGGCTTATAACAATAGCCAACGTCAATTCGTGCATTACCAACAGAGATACTGTCTGGATAAGAGTCGCCGCTCACCAAGGAATCATCGATTATCATTTCCCTTGGTAATTTTAAGACACCTATTTTTTCCGGGAATTTACGAAACCATTTTTTCAATGCAACGTGATCAGCAACATAATCGGGTAATCGCTCATCAAAAAAATCAAACAATTCAACATCGTTTACCACATCTATAGGTAACCGGTGTTTTTGGCTCAAGAGCTCGGCCTCGCGAAACAGATCAGAGTTCCATTTAGAAAATGCCAGACTGCGATCGGTTTTTGCACAAATGAGACCCTGGCCTATGAATATTTTCCGACTTTCGACGGGGTTTATTTTTGCATAGTTTTTTCGACGTCTCTCGAATACACATAACCCGAAAAGCATCCCTTTCTGCCACGCCATCACATAACCGCTTTTCTTGTCCCACCATGGTTCAGAGTACTCAAATCGCAATAAATCAGCCGCCGCCTGTTCAATCCATATTGGATGAATGGGTAACAATTGTCGAGCATAGAGTCTGCCTGAATCAACCATCTCAGACGCTACAATCCACTTACTGTGTTTTTTATGATGTCGCGATGAAGGGTGTATTGCGACTGCCTTCCCATTGCTACCAATATAATCTCCCTTCTTTTGAACAAGTGCGATATTACCAAGAAAACCGCTTAGCAGCGCCTTACCGATAGATTGGACATCCAGCCTCTCCGTTCTCTCTATCAATTTTCCAGGAACAACTGGCGTATTTGATTTTGTATTTAGATATTTCGAATCTATCAAAATAGACTGGAGTTGACGATGCATTTCCTGCCATTCACGGAGCCTGGATTGGGAAAGGAAGTTTTTCTCACACCACTGTCCAAATTGCTTTCGAGATAAATCAGTTTTTTGCAGTTGCAATATATTCCATAGTTCAACAATGCCTTCGATATCGGATTCTGCTTCAGGGAACTTACGGTGATGTCCTCTAGCAACATCAATCTTATCGGGAGGATAAACCTGGGGATCCTGAACTGACAATCGAGAGGCTATGACCAGCATTGGCAAAACACAATTTAAAGTTTGTGATTCCACCAGTAATCTACCTATTCTCGGATCAACCGGTAAATGGGAGAGTTTTTGCCCAATCTTAGTTAATTCTGACTTACTGTTGAGCGCCCCCAGTTCGAATAATAATCGGTAGCCAGATTTAATTTGCTTGGAATCCGGCTTATCAACAAAAGGAAAGTGCTCAATATCATCCAGTCTCAGCGACTTCATTTTAAGGATAATCGACGCTAGAGACGTTCTTCCTATTTCAGGGTCAGTAAAAGGTTCACGTGATTCGAAATCATCCTCAGCATACAGGCGAACACACACACCGGACTGTACTCGGCCACAGCGCCCCTTGCGCTGGTTTGCTGCAGCCTGGGAAATTTTTTCGACAGGTAGGCGTTGGATCTTTCGGCTAGCACTATACCGACTGATTCTAGCCAAGCCAGAATCAACGACAAATCGCACCCCTGGAACGGTAAGTGATGTTTCGGCAACGTTGGTCGATAAAACAACACGTCGCCCATTAGAAGGCGTAAAAATTCGTTTTTGATCCGATGGTGATAAACGTGCAAATAAAGATAAAATTTCAACCTCATCGGAAAGTCGACCTTGTAGAAATCGTGTTGCGTCACGAATTTCACGTTCACCCGGAAGAAATATTAATATGTCTCCACTTCCAACGCGCCACAGTTCCCTAACTGCACTCTCTATTCCGGATAACAATCCGTTGTAGTCAACCTTTTCCTCAACCGGTCGATATAGCAACTCTACCGGATAGGTTCGTCCAGAAACTTCAACAATCGGACAATTATCAAAATGTTCAGAAAATCGCTGCGTATCTATAGTTGCCGACGTAATAACAACGCGTAGGTCCTTTCGGCGTTTGAGCAGCCTTTTCAAGCATCCGAGTAAAAAGTCGATATTAATAGACCGCTCGTGTGCCTCATCGATAATGATCGTATGATACCGAGAAAGCTGTCTGTCGGACTCCATTTCAGACAATAACATTCCATCGGTAAGCACCTTAATCTTAGTCTGTTTACTTATCCGCTGATTAAATCGAACCCGATAACCAACAGTTTGACCTATTGGGGTTCCTAATTCCCGCGACAATCGCGATGCAATTTCCCGGGCGGCGATGCGTCTTGGTTGCGTATGAGCGATCATGCCGCGACGATCATCAGCAAGTTGTAAGCATAATTTGGGTAATTGGGTACTCTTGCCGGACCCGGTTTCCCCAGCAACTATAACAACCTGATTGTTTTTCAGTAGTTGCTTAATCTCACCAATTTTGGCCGCTATTGGTAAGTCTGTCGGATAGGAAATATCTAACATTCTAGGAATATTGAATGATTAGAAAAAGCACATGGCCGATGATTTTTGAAGCGGTTCACCGGCCATAGCTGAGATTATTACTCGACGATTTCAGCTTTTATGATAACCACGTCTTCGACTGGAACATCCTGATGCCCGCCAATAGATGTCGTTGTCACACTCGCCATTTTCTCAACAACATGCATACCCTCTGTGACAGCAGCAAATACCGCATAACCCCAGCCCTGTGGAGTTTTCGCAGTATGGTCAAGAAATTCGTTATTTTTAAGATTTATAAAAAATTGTGAAGATGCCGAATCGGGATCATTCGTGCGCGCCATGGACAGGGAACCAACGAGATTTTTCAAGCCATTATCTGCCTCATTCTTGATTGGCTCTCTCGTAGTTTTTTGCATCATACCAGATTGCATCCCACCGCCCTGTACAACAAACCCCGGGATCACTCGGTGAAATATAGTCCCATCATAGAAACCATCTTCGACATATTGCAGAAAATTTTTGACCGTAACAGGGGCCTTTTTCGGATACATCTCGATAAGGACATCACCCAAGCTTGTACTAAATTTAACCATTGA
>CAJQKF010000062.1 GCA_905478855.1 uncultured Gammaproteobacteria bacterium | reverse complement strand
CGTTACAATCGACCATGGACCGATTGAACCATCGACCCAGAAAGACGCTGAACTATAGAACGCCTCATGAGGCGTTCTATAGTTCAAAAGAAACCTTGACGGTTGCACTTAAGACTTGAACCCGGGTCTGTTTTCATTATATCCATAAAAAAAGGCCCCGAGAGGGGCCTTTTCAATAATCAAGACTAGCTTAGTAAGCTTCGAACAGATAGTCCAAATCATTATCTTCTGTTACACCCAGTGACCATGCACCACGTGTCTTCGCATGCATAATGGCTTGCTGAATCTGCTCGTCATTAAAATCTCTTTTAATCGCAAGTTCTTGACCAGGGTAAATCAAGTCAGCATCTGTAATCTGATCGCGATTATTACGATAGATCAACGGCCATTGATAAGGGTCGTTATAGATTTGCGAGTAGCTTGAGATGCCCCATAGATGCTCACCCGAAACCACGACATGCATATCATCTGCTGGCGCTGTTACTTCTGGTGCTGCAGCTACTGCAGTCGTTTCCTCTGCCGCCGGAGCTGGTTCAGCTGCCGCTTCCGCAGGCGCAGTTTTAGCACTCGCACATCCAGCTAGTAGTGCAACAGAAACAAGCCCTGCACTTAATGCTTTATACATATTGTTCATTTTCAGATAACCTCCTCTCGGGGTCCGTATCAAGATTGAATATAGTCTTTAATTATAAAAGACTTGCTGCGAATTATAAACCGTATTCTACAACTAAATCTAGGTTTCTTTCCAACATTTGGGTTGTAAAACGTAAAATCCCCACTCAATCCATAGTTCTGGCAAAATATAGAGCCAATAAAACCAATAACTCATGAAGTTTATAAATATATGGATTTAACAATTTACCATAACACACGATGTTCCAAGTCACGAAAAACCCTTGAGCTAATTCTTGCTGCGAATATTAATCCTATTATAAAAGAGTACCTAATCGAGACTCTATCCGCTGAAGAAATAAACATTCTGCTTTCCCAACTGAATTTGCCTATAAGAGATATACTGCGAAAAGGCGAGGCTATATACAAAACACGCGGGCTATCGGACAAGAACCTAAGTGATGCCGAGCTAATCGATGCCGTTATCGAATCACCGATACTTTTGGAAAGGCCCATTGTAACCAACGGTACTCACGCAATTATCGGCCGCCCTCCTGAAAACGTAAATTCACTAATCTAATAACATGGAAATTTTAATTCTTTACTACTCAAGAACAGGTGCTGTGCAATCCCTTGCCCAACATCTTGGGCGAGGAGTTTCATCAATAGAAGGAATGACTCCTAGGATAAGAACGGTTCCCCCTGTATCTAGTGTTACCGAAGCGACAGAGAACCAAATACCCGAAACAGGTTTTCCCTATGTATGCGAGACTGATCTTACCGAATGCGATGGGATCGCCCTAGGTAGCCCTACCCGTTTTGGTCACATGGCTGCACCACTAAAGTATTTTCTGGAACAAACCACATCACAATGGCTATCAGGCACTATGAGTGGAAAACCAGCATGTGTATTCACCTCTAGCTCATCACTGCACGGTGGGCAAGAGTCAACGTTATTATCGATGATGTTACCCCTACTACATCATGGTATGTTAATCGTTGGTTTACCCTATACTGAGCAAGAACTAAGTGACACAAAAACCGGTGGATCTCCCTACGGCGCAACGCATTTTACAGGCCCACAAAATCAAAGTCGTCTGGACAACACAGAAAAGCAACTCGCCCAAAAACTCGGTGCGCGCTTGGCGCTTACTGCAAAGCGTCTCCGATCAAACCCGTAAATAACTCTTACCACATCGCGTCAAACGAGAACTATGATTTCAAAAATCCAATTGGTAACTTTAAATCAAGTCAGAGAGTGGCTGACGCAACCTGATGAAATCGCACTTATTGATGTTAGGGAGTTGGGGGAATACGCCGCCGGCCACCCATTTTTTGCGACACCAATTCCGTATAGCGGCTTTGAGTATCAAATCACCGATTTGGTTCCAAACCCAAACTGTCGCATCATCTTGCTAGATAATGATGATGGTGTTGCACGTAAATCAGCAAATATATGTATTTCACTCGGTTATAAAAATGTAAATGTCCTCGAGAAAGGAATCAATTCCTGGGACTCAACTGACCTAGAGTTATATGAAGGTGTTAATACTCCCAGTAAAGCATTCGGAGAGCTCATTGAAGAGAAATACCATACCCCAACGATAACCGCTCTCGAACTAACTAGGCGACGAGAAAATGGAGAGAATATCGTGGTAATAGATGGCCGGCCTGTCTCAGAATTTCAAAAAATGAGTATTCCGAGCGCTATATGCTGTCCGAACGGCGAATTGGCGCTGCGAATATCATCGATAGCTCCAGATCCTGGGACAACGATTGTAATTAATTGCGCCGGTCGCACACGTTCTATCATAGGAGCGCAAACTCTGATCGATTTAGGTATCGAAAACCCTGTTTTCGCGCTAGAAAACGGTACGCAAGGTTGGTTCTTATCAGGTCAGTATCTACAACACAATAAAAACCGAAGTTATTCAGACTTTTCCAATCATTCAGATATTGCCAGTTCGCAACAAAAAGCTAACAACATGGCACTCAGACATGATGTCAAAACACTATCAATCGATCAACTCTACGATATCGCAAAGAATACGAATCGCACAATCTATGTCTTTGATGTGCGAACGAAAGAAGAATACGAGAAAGACGGGCTGTCCTTTGCTGTCCACGCTCCAGGTGGACAACTTATCCAGTCAACAGATACTTGGGTAGCCGTGCGCGGAGCATTGATGGTTATCATCGACTCCGAGAATGTGCGCGCACCGGTTGTTGCAACTTGGCTAAAACGACTTGGGCATAACAGCGCGGTTGTTAATTGTAGTTTTGACAAGCTCATAGATTTAACAGAAGCATTTACAAAACAAATACAACCACCCCCGAAATCAATAGAAACCATCAAACTTCATGATCTAGACATGCGGAAAAAATGGAATATTATCGATATAAGACCCGGTATGAAGTACCGAGAAGCTCATATAAAAGGCTCAACTTGGGGAAATAGGCCTCGAATAGACCAACTGCAAATTGACCCAAACGATAATTTACTGTTGATTTCTGAATCTGTATCAAAGGCGACCCTATTTGAACTTGAAGCAAGGCATATGGGTCACAGTGGCGAGATTAAAAACCTAGACTCTGGCTTTGAAGATCTGAAACATTCCGCTTTTACGATCGTTTCCACCCCTGACTACCCACCGGACGAAGACTGTATCGACTTTATTTTCCATACCCATGACAGGCATAAGGGTAACGCTGACTCTGCTAAGGCATATCTCAAATGGGAAACACAGCTGGTATCACAACTGCATGAATCAGAACGTAAAACATTTCAGATGTAGTAGCTAGTAGATTACATGCCGGTTGATTTACTTTACTAGATCCATCGGTATTACTATTCGTCTACTACTTCTATATCACTTCGCCTAATATTATCCAAGTTTTCACCCTCGACACGAAGCAGTCTTACTGGATCAGTGCGATGAGGAGAATGCACAACCCCTATATCATAAAACCGCACATCACCCGCCTTCATCGTATAGCTAGACGTTTTACTGACAAGTTTGGTTCCATCCGACTTCTCTGCCACCACAGTCCATTCGCTCATGTCCGTTTCTCCTTCGGCCTGACCGTAAATCGCCCAACTTGAACCGTGATCATGTGGACTGCCTATCGCTGCATCAGCATATACGTGACCGCAAATACAAAAGCCCAATTCTTCATCTTCGTATAACACCTCGCGGACATCTTGCCCAACAGCTCTATCCGATAAATAAGTACGCACAAAATCGGTTTTTTTCACCGCATTAGACACAAGTTCACAAATAGTATTCATTCCCGTATCTCGCAAACCCATTTGTAGCGCTAACGAAATATCTACTGCTAAGTCTTTTAGAATGGTCATATCACTTTCCCGTTTTTATAAATGCATTATGAATTTTTCTTTCAAATCCGCTGAAATCATATAAAAGCATACCTGGTAAAAATACTACGCAATTAACCGACTCTCTAGTATTTTATGCTTACGTAAGAACGGTATTGTTACCCGTTCTCCGGTCTGCAGCGCAGTTTGGTCAATTTTGTCTAATAGCAAAAATAGAGACTGAGTTTCGCGAGGCGCTCGTCGTAACACCCACGTAACGGTTTCCTCTGTTAACTCAAGACCACGACGTCGAGCGGCCCAAGAAAAAGCCTCAGCCTTTTGCTCATCGTTTAATTCTTTGATTCGATAAACTAAACCACTGTTAAAACGACTAACTAGATCCTTTAACTTAATCCCGGATTGGGATGGAGAAAATTGACTGGAAACCACAATCCAACCATTTTGGGCCATTACTCTTTCATAAAGTCCAAGCAAGTTACGCTCTACCTGGGCGTCTGTCGAAACCTTTTCGGCGTCATCAAAGCATACCAACATGGGTTTATCAATTGTCGTCAATAAATCTAGGCCAGCGCCTGGCACCGACAACGGTATATAATTACCCGATACCCCTGAACTAGTAATCACACCATTTAGAAGATGGGATTTACCCGTCCCGGTCGGGCCATAGAGGAAAACCATCCGTACCTGACTTTGATGTGTGAGTTGTGTCAGTATATGTAAGAGTTCAGTATTGGGACCGACATAGTAAGATTCCAATGACCTACGGGCATCCGTAACAAGTGGCAAGCTGACTTGTGTATTTTCAGAAATAGTCCTGCACCCCAATTTTGAGTAAAATAACATTTCAATCGCGATTTTTGGGTCAAAAGACAAAAAATCGCATAATCCCGCGTAGATGTGAACGTTGACCCTTCAGTCTGGATTATAATCGACCTACTTCCAGCATCCAATTTACCAGTTGCTTTATTAACCGTTTACGAACAAATTATTCCTCATGCCAACAAAAAAACCTGAAAGTTTGTCCTATAAGTCATCCGGAGTGGACATCGATGCCGGTGAGGCACTCGTTGAAAGAATAAAACCTATCGCAGCTAAAACAAGACGCGGTGAGTGTCTCGGAGGAATTGGTGGCTTCGGCGGCTTATTTCAGCTTGATACTGAAAAATACAAGGACCCTGTGCTTGTTGCCGGAACTGACGGAGTAGGAACGAAACTTAAACTTGCTATTGAAAGTAAACGACACAATACGATCGGGATCGATCTGGTTGCCATGTGTGTAAACGACATTATCGTTTGCGGCGCCGAGCCGTTGTTTTTTCTAGATTATTTCGCGACCGCAAAATTAGACCCCGATCACGGTGAAGACGTGGTTGCGGGAATCGCCGAAGGTTGCCTACAGAGTGGCGCAGCGCTACTTGGCGGAGAAACGGCCGAGATGCCTGGCATGTATGCAAAAAACGATTATGACTTGGCAGGCTTCGGTGTTGGAGTTATTGAACGATCGGAAATTATTGACGGTGGAGAACTACGCCAAGGCGACGTTATTCTGGGAATTCACTCGAGTGGCCCCCACTCAAACGGATACTCATTAATACGTAACATAATAAAATCGAGTGGTGCAGCACTTACCGATAGTTTAGATGGGAAATCGCTTATCGATCACTTGATCGAGCCAACACGGATATATGTAAAGTCCATACTTGCATTAAGAGCCACTACATCGATAAGCGCAATAGCTCATATAACCGGGGGAGGATTACCAGGCAATGTAAATCGTGTCCTCACTAACGACTTTGACGCTGTGATTGATACCTCTCAGTGGCAATGGCCAATAATTTTCAACTGGCTACAAAAGAATGGAAATATCGCGACTGACGAAATGTATCGAACCTTCAATTGCGGTATTGGCATGATAGTAGTAGTACGTCCAGACGCTGTTAATCAAGCCAAACGTTCATTAGTTGAGACCGGTGAAGTAGTCTCAGTTATCGGCACTATTACAACTGGCGACGGAAGTGTTACCTTAAAATAAGATGTCAGATCGATTAAAAATAGCCGTTCTCATTTCTGGTAGTGGCTCCAATTTACAAGCTATTATTGACGCGATACAAAAAGATAATATTCCTTGCGATATTCAGCTTGTAGTCAGTAACCAAGCGTTAGCATATGGTCTTAAACGTGCGGAGTATGCAAATTTGAAGACCAAGATTATTGATCACACCTCATTTCCCGACCGACTTACATTTGATCAGGCTATTGGAGACGCCATTGATCGAGCTGGTGCCGAGTTGGTTGTTCTTGCAGGCTTTATGCGAATATTCAGTCACTGGTTCGTTAATCGTTACCGAAACAAGTTAATCAACATTCACCCATCACTCTTACCAAAATTTAAAGGGCTAGATACCCACGTTAGAACATTATCCGAAGGCGAGACCCATCATGGCGCATCAGTTCACTTAGTAACGCCTGAATTGGACACTGGGCCAAATATCTTACAAGGACGAATAACTGTTCACTCTAATGATACTCCTGAGTCATTACAAAACCGTGTACATCAAATAGAACATAGAATTTACCCAACGGTTATTCAATGGTTAGCGACTCATCGACTTGTTATTAACGAAACCTCGATGGTCTTGGACCATCAGCCTCTGACCACTAATGGAAAAGTTATTGACTATGAAGATATTTAGTCTAGCAAGCCAATTAAGATTGTTTACATTAATACTGATCGGTCTATATGTTCCAGCGTCAGCATCACCACTGCAGCCTAGAGATATTTCCCTCGAATACAATCTAATGGTACGCGGTCACAAAGCGGGTCTAACAACTGTTGAAATATCTAAACTAGGCCAGAAAAAATACGAAATTGAAATCATTGTCATACCGAACAATGTTGCAGCCATGTTGGGAGCTAAGCAATCAGATGAAAAATTATCGCTACAACTCTCAGAAAACAGTTGGGAAGTGTTGGATTACACTCAACAGCGTCGAGGAAAAAGGAAAGGAACCACGAGGGTTATACCAACAAGTAACGGATATTCGCTTTCCTTAGATAAAGAAAAACAGGTAAGTGTAAAAAACATTCTCATCGAATCTGAATTATTTCCAATTGGTGCAATGTTCCTCGAAAAGAACAAACTAAATGATCGAGCTATTACCCTTATACATCGAAACAACTTCTCTAACGCAAAATATATCTTTCAAACCAACGAAGACATAACTATCAACAAGGTTAATTACAAAACTTCCTACTGGAAGCGTATCCATCCAAACAATACAAAAGTCTGGATGGATATATGGGTGGAAACTGACACCCATATACCCTTACTGATCCAACGTACAAAATCGGGTAAAAAGACCACACTCGAGATTAAGCGTTAGCATCCGCAGAAAAGTCGAATCTCAACTCGTCATCTACCACCGTGACCGTGACGTGCCCTCCCTTCTCTAGCTTACCAAACAACAATTCGTCTGCTAGCTCACGCTTGATTTTTTCATGAATTAGACGCGCCATCGGCCGCGCTCCCATAACGGGATCGAAGCCTTTCGCTCCTAACCAGGTGCGTACTTCTGGGTCAAGCTCAATTCGTACGTTTCTTTCTAGCAATTGTTGTTCTAATTCAAGTATAAATTTATTAACAACATGACTAATTGTTGACTCATCTAATGAATTAAATTGAATTATTGAATCAAGACGATTACGAAACTCAGGTGTAAATAATTTCTGTATAGCCAGATTACTATCCGTGCTGTGATCCTGACTGACAAATCCCATAGTGTTTCGTGAAATTTGTTCTGCGCCAGCATTCGTAGTCATGATAATAATAACGTTTCGAAAATCAGCCTTTCGGCCATTATTATCCGTTAGCGTTCCATAATCCATAACCTGCAGAAGAATGTTAAATACCTCAGGATGAGCTTTTTCAATTTCATCAAGTAATAAGACTGCATGAGGATTTTTAGTTATAGCCTCAGTTAATAGCCCACCTTGATCAAACCCCACATACCCCGGAGGAGCACCAATAAGACGGGAAACAGTATGTCTTTCCATATATTCCGACATATCAAAACGTACTAGCTCGATACCCAATGTCATCGCCAGTTGCCGAGTAACTTCGGTTTTACCAACACCTGTTGGACCGCTAAATAGAAACGACGATATTGGTTTCTCAGCGTTACCAAGCCCTGCACGAGATAGTTTTATGGCACTAACCAAACCCTCAATAGCAGCATCTTGTCCAAAAACCATATTTTTGAGATCGCGGTCCAGATTTATAAGAGATTCCTTATCCGTAACCGAAACAGTTTTTGGAGGTATTCTCGCAATTTTTGATACAACGGTTTCTATATCCTTAACCGATACCGTACGTTTTCGCTTTGATTTTGCCAAAAGTTGATTATAAGCACCGGCTTCGTCAATAACGTCTATGGCTTTATCCGGTAAAAAACGATCATTTATATATCGGGCCGATAGTTCAGCTGCAGTGCGCAATGCAGGCTGAGTATATGTAACGTCATGATGCTCTTCGAATCGAGTCTTTAATCCTCGGAGGATTTCAATGGTTTCTTCTACGCTGGGTTCACCAATATCCACTTTCTGGAATCGTCTAGATAAAGCTCGATCCTTTTCAAAAATAGTACGGTATTCTTGAAACGTAGTGGAACCAATACACTTTAACGAGCCAGAAGCTAATAATGGTTTTAATAAATTTGATGCGTCCATAGCGCCACCGGACGCAGAGCCGGCACCAATGATAGTATGAATCTCATCAATGAAAAGAACCGCACCATCAGTCTCCTGAAGCTCCTTGAGCACCGATTTCAAGCGCTGTTCAAAGTCACCGCGATATTTAGTACCCGCAACCAATAAACCCAAATCAAGGGCAAAAATCGTCGCGTCCTGCAATATCTCTGGAACGTTCCCATCGACAATATTTTTTGCCAGTCCTTCAGCTATCGCAGTCTTTCCAACGCCGGCTTCGCCGACAAGTAACGGGTTATTTTTCCGCCGCCGACATAGTATTTGCTGGGTTCTTTCGACTTCCAACGCCCGCCCTATTAAAGGATCAATTTTCCCTTCGGCCGCTAATTCATTTAAATTAGTAGCAAATGCACTTAATGCACCTTCAACTTCCTGTTCGGAGTCGTCCCCGTCGTTATCAGATGCTGAATCAAAATCACCAGAATCGGATGCGCCTCGCCCAACACCATGGGAAATATAATTGACAACGTCCAAACGTCCGACATCTTGTTGATTTAGGAAATACACTGCATGGGATTCACGCTCAGAGTAAATTGCCACAAGTACATTACAACCATCCACTTCTTTCTGGCCGGAACTTTGCACATGAATAATTGCTCTTTGAATAACCCGCTGAAAGCCAAGTCCGGGCTGCGGGTCAGTTTTCGTACTTTCCTCAGCATTGTGTGGAACTTGATCATCAAGGAACGTTTTTAACTGACTCCTGAGTGTCTCGATATCACCACCACACCCCCTAATAACCTCAATAGCTGATGGGTTATCAAGCAATGACATTAGTAAATGCTCGACAGTTATAATCTCATGATTAGCATTTCGAGCAAATTGAATCGCCAAGTTCAAAGATATCTCAAGTTCTCTCGCTAGCATTATTCTGGCTCCATAGTGCATTGCAACGGATGCTCGTTTTCCTGAGAAAAACCTAGCACTTGTTGTACTTTGGTTTCAGCAATCTCATAAGAAAATAAACCGCATACAGCACTGCCTTTGTTGTGAATTGTAAGCATAATCGCCACTGCTTGTTCCCGATTCTTGTGAAAGAATCGCTCCAGCACCGAAACAACAAACTCCATAGGTGTGTAATCATCATTGATCAACACAACTTTATAGAGTCGTGGTTTCTTCGTTTTCGGCTTCGCTTCCTGAAGCGTGGTACTTCCACCACGCTGAATTTCTTTAGAATCACTCATTAAGTATCTATTTGACGTGTAACTAGACGGAAATTTAAGCAGTCATCAATTGACCTTATATTGAAACTACATTTGTACAGAAGAAAATAGTCCCATTTACTTCATTTCTCAAGTCCCTGTCTAATGATTAATTTTTTACTTAAAATTTTAAGTATGCTTTCCATTGGTGTTCGGGAACCAAATTAACCACTAGCCTGAGCATTATTGACGGGTAGAAGCAGAACTTTGTAGTTATATGTTACATCTGGCCTATATATTTGACACATTAATAAACATTGTGTTTATTATTAATTTTCCCAATTATCGAATTTCCCATGAACTCAAATGCTACGCCTTATTATAAGCAAAATCGACTGAAACAACTTCGAGCATTTTGCACTACAGCAGCATGTGGCAGTATTTCCAAGGCCGCTGAAAAACTATTTCTCAGCCAGCCTTCGGTATCACTTCAAATTCAGGCGTTAGAACGAGAACTGGATACAACGCTATTCGAACGGCGCGGTCCAAGTATTCGTTTAACTCCGGAAGGCATTACCCTTTTGGAAATTTCACGCCCTTTAGTGCAAGGAATTGATTCTCTAAATGAGACATTTACCGAACGTAGCGGAAGTTTAGAAAAAGGCGAACTAAATATAGCTGCCGGTGAATCTACTATATTATATATCCTGCCGGATGCCTTACAGAAGTTTAGTCAACAATACCCCGGAATCCGGATAAAGTTGCACAATGTTACAGGTCGCGACGGTATGGCGATGTTACGTGCCGATACTGCAGACTTCGCTATCGGATCGATGCTTGAAGTACCTGACGACATTCAGTATCACCCCATATTCGAATTCAATCCGGTACTAATAACGCCGTTAGAACACCCGCTCTCCGCACTTAAAAATATCACGTTACAAGATATTGGGCCTCACGGTCTTATTTTGCCACCCCGACACTTAAGTACCTGGAGGATGGTCGACATGGTTTTTCAGCAACATAATATTAATTACACGGTCACTTTGGAGGCGGGTGGTTGGGAAGTCATCAAAAAATATGTGTCGATAGGTCTTGGTATTTCTATCGTCACCGATATCTGCCTAACGGGTAATGAAAACCTAGCCCGCATTCCATTGGATGAATTTTTCCCAACGCGGAGTTACGGCTCCGTAATTAGACGGGGAAAATTTTTGAGCGAAGCTGCAAGGCAGTTTTTAATAATGATGGATTCGAGTTTTAATTTTTCTTCACCTGTGAGAACCTAGGTCACAGTCCATTATTCAGTTAAAATATGGCATTAATTAAAATGTTCGTAAAAAAGTTCAAGAGACTTTCATCCATATGAAATTACCAGTTATCCTGCGTGTTGTTGTCTACCTTATGTTATTAGCGCAGACAAGCGTTCTGCAAGCCAACAGCGCAAGAGAGTTTAGGGTGTGTTACAACTTCGGCTGTAAAACAGAGGATGTTGTTCGACTAACTGATCAGGAATGGAGAGAAGTTACTGGATGGTTTAAGCCAGCAGCGGCTACAGCGGAACTCGAACGAACACAAATTAAACAAGCCATCGGTTGGATGGAAGTAGTAGTAGGTAAACACACGCCTACACATCGTGATACCGGCCTCGATTTAAACTATGATGGAGAGTTTCCGGGGCAACTCGACTGTATCGACGAATCTTTGAACACCACCACTTATTTGAAATTATTCGAACAGGAAGGATTTCTGACCCACCATAAAGTACTTAACCGCGCTTATCGAAAAGCCATCTTCGACCAACATTGGGCTGGGCAAATCGAAGAAATAAATAGCGGTGATCGATTCGCTGTCGATTCTTGGTTTCAAAGAAACGGAATATTACCCTATGTGCAACCAATAGCAGAATGGCAGGATATACCCTATTTCTTTTCATCATATGTTGATAACTCAAATGAATACGATATTAAGGAAAAACCCAAGACCACTATGTGGAGTAATATAAAGAAAAAATTAAAACTAAAACGCGCTTCAGACGATTGAACGGACAAAAATAAACGTGTTGTCTATTTTTAAAAAACACTGAATAAACGTGACTTCCGATAATTCGGGAGAAAGATGAGAATATAAATTGATAACAAAACAACGTGTGGTGGTCGGAATGTCAGGTGGTGTCGACTCGTCTGTTGCTGCCTATCTTCTGAAAGAGTCCGGGTATGATGTAATTGGACTCTTCATGAAGAATTGGGAGGAAGACGATGAGGCTGAGTACTGTGCGGCAGAAGAAGATCTGGCCTATGCAAACGGGGTTTGCAAGCTCTTATCAATACCGCTGCGAACAATCAACTTTTCACATGAGTATTGGGAACGTGTTTTTTCCAACTTTCTAAGTGAACACCAAGCCGGTCGAACCCCAAACCCGGACATATTGTGTAATAAAGAAATAAAGTTTAAAGAGTTTCTTGAATTCGCTAATACGCTCGGCGCCGATTTTATTGCAACGGGTCATTACGTCAGACGTGGGCAACAAAACAGAAAATACACACTACTAAGCGGCATCGATAACAATAAAGATCAGTCGTACTTTCTGTATACCTTGCAACAGAATGCGTTAAAACGTAGTCTATTTCCACTGGGAGATTATTTAAAAGAGGACATTCGACAAATAGCTAGCGATTTATCTTTCCCCAACCATGATAGAAAAGACAGCACAGGAATATGTTTCATTGGTGAAAGAAAATTCAAACAGTTCTTATCTGTCTATTTACCGCCAAAACCAGGCGAAATACGCAATCTCGAAGACGATGAAGTAATCGGCAAGCATGATGGTTTGATGTACTACACGATAGGACAACGTCAAGGTCTCGGCATCGGTGGCTCAGGGGAAGCTTGGTATGTTGCAGATAAAGACTTAAGCCGTAAGATACTGTATGTCGTACAGGGAAGGAATGATCCCTACTTACTTAGAAGCCATATATACGCTAATCAAGTGCACTGGGTAGCGGAGCTACCACCCCGATTACCCTACGCTTGTCAGGCAAAAATTCGATATCGACAAGATAGTCAATCCTGCACCTTATCTCGAGTTGGTAGTGGTACCTTAAAAGTAGAGTTTGATCAGCCACAGTGGGCAGCTACACCGGGTCAATCTATTGTGCTCTATGATTATGACAAATGTCTAGGTGGTGGTGTGATAGTTAACGCCATGGAACCTAACGAATAAGTATTTGCCCGATATATAAACGATCTACTTCTTAGAAACCTGCTGTCAGCTCTCTATCTTGTAAACATCGAACGAGCTAACTTCCTAATTATGACACCTGTATTCCGCGCTAATCGCGAAAATACCGATTCTTGTCTTCTCTCAATAAATTCATTACTGGAGAGCAGCCAGGGAGCTATAGCTTTCTTTTGTTTACCTATAGCAGAGTAATCAACTGCACAGAGTCTGCGAAACATCCAGCAGGTCAATATATTCCAGTTCTTGCCACGACGAAAACAACCAACAAAGTCAACGATTGCGGGATTACCTTTAGCCGTAACCAGCGTATTATCAAGACTCCGCAAATCACAATGAGCAACGCCTTCAGCATGAATACGATGTATTAACGTTTCGAGCTTTGGAAAAAAAACGGACCACTGATCTTTTTCCATAACGCTGCCTCTAAAAGGAACGGCGTCCAAATCGGTCATCAAAAATGAACGTGCATCGAATACCCGAATAACCTTTGGTACACCCTCAACATCATCAAGCTGATACAGCGCCCTCATCTCCCGTCGCGTTAACAATTTCCCAAGTAGTCGAGAGAATAGTGGATCACAACCGCTATGATCTTTAACAACGCCGTATTGGCCATCTACATTAACGCGGGCGACATGTGGCCGAGATCCACTTCCGACACGTAAAATCGTAATATCGGTAACTGTTAGACCAAACTGTTTAAACCGTAATTCTAACTTGTTACACGCCTCCAATTTCATCTCAGAGGTTGCTACTTGCTTGGGCATGGCATGAGGTTGCTTTACGAATTGATAATTGAATTATAGTAGATGAATTACGCACTATTGATCGCAAGTTTTAAAACCACTTGAGGAACGATTTCGCATACTAGCAAGCATAATAGGCTCTGAGTATTATAAATTCAATATTGTATGTTCGAGCAAATATCGCAGAAAAAACCTTAATCTAAAATACTATTTAACTCACACTCTTGAGTAATATCTGATTTTATATGATTACGTCATACTTCAATATTAACTTCGACCTACCAAATATCAAATAAAGATCACCAGCGTGTCCAATTCTCTAGCCATACTGATACAGTCATTCACTCATCCAGCAAAAGATTCATTTGATTATGGACAGTGATTCTCCAATTACTTTTTAAAATGAATTACATGATTTGCCGGTGTCAGATTTATCTCATCGACAACCGATGAGGAAGGTACCGTTAATAACATTTCGATGACATCTGCGATAGTTTCAGTTTTTAAATGCTGTGAAGTTTCGGACCCTGGTTCAAAATTAGTATTCGCGTAAAAGTCCGTCTGAGTCATTCCAGGGTTTACCAAGGTTACTTGAATACCCGAGCGTGCCAGACTTTGCCGTAGAGCTAACACAAATCCTCGTAGACCAAATTTTGAAGCACAATAAACCGCACCGTTACGTCCCGCTTCGTAGCTTGCTTGGGAACCTATAAATATTAATCTACCAAAGCCTTGTTTTCGTAGCTTTGGAACCAGTATTCGAGAAAGGTAAATTTGGGAGGTTAAATTAACACTCAAAAGATTATCAATATCGGAAAAAGAGAATTGTTCAAGAGAACCAAATCGTCCAACTCCTGCATTAAAAACCACGGCATTTAGTTCCCCAATGCGTTGCAACACCAAAGAGATCTGCTTGTCCAACGTTCCCAAATCTGAAAGATCTATACTGTGGGTGCTAGAAAATAAATCCTCTTCTTGTGTATTTTCAAATCCACGTGCAATTCCATGGACCATAAAATCCAGTGAATGCAGTTTCTTACTGATGGCCAGGCCAATACCCCGACTAGCACCAGTTACAAGAGCATTTTTCATACTAATCTCGCATTGTGTAGATACGGTCTTGTTCTACAAATTGACCTACAATTGCCTGCGCTTCTCCAAGCAACTCATTTTCGATATTCAATCCGTATTCGTAATTACCATTCTTCTGATGTAAACCAGCTACAAACAACGACTCGGTTGGATACAAGCTTCTAACTTTACGAAAATAATTCACAGGCATTCTAAAAGCCCCTATAGATACCGAGTGCAAGTAAGCTGGATTGATTTTTTTAAAAAGATTAAGACAAAGCTGAGAAAAATCCTGACGCCAATTTTGATAATACATCATCGGATCAAAGCGCACGGCAACTGGCCATCCACGATATTGTAACTTCGCCATCGCGCTGATTCTCTTGCTATTCTCAGGCACACGGTGCTCCAAAGAACGATTAGCCAACTCACCCGTAAAACTAAACGCACAAATCACATTAGACGTGACGTCTATTTTATTCAATGCCCTAATTTGCGTACTTTTAGTTCGAAGCTCCATACGGGCATTAGAATTCTCAGCGATGAACGGAACAAAATGGTTAACAAAATTACTCACCGGGTCGAACGCTAAACTGTCACAGTCATAACCTGAAAAGAACCAACTTGGATCCTTACTGTTAATTTTCGTTATATTGGCTATATCATTCTTAAAGTCTTCATAGTTTACAAACAGTACATAGTGCGCGGAACTATACATTCCCTGCAGAAAGCAATATCGACAATCATATGGGCAGTTAAGCATATGAGAAAAATAGTAGTTATGACGGCCACCAACATGGTATTCCACAGGTGCAGGCAAGACAAATTCACCTTCTTTAACGGCTAGAATAAGCGATGGATGGTTTTTCTGAACACGAAAGTTCTGTCCATGACGATTAAAGACTTCTCCATAATGAGAGCATTCAATATGCTGTGCAGACGAAAAACGCTTCAACACTTCTTTTGCTAAAGGGAAATTTCGAGCTGACTTTTCTATAAAAATAGTATCAATCATATAAGACGTATTTCGCGACATTGCAGATTTGATTCCACATCATTAAGAAATTCTGTCGCCTTATTACAGTGTTTATAATCTTCTATGTTTGGTAGTTGATTATCACTAAGTGCCGCAAATTGACGTAAAATACGGGAGAGTCTCAAACGATTAGTTTCTGAAAAATGCCATTTATCAGTATAAAGTTCTATATCGAATTGACTCGTTTCTGAGCGCAAGTTTTCGACGATGCAGCAGAGAGGAACAACTAAATTTCGATCCACCATTTCTAGCTGAGAACCCACAAGGCTTGAAATGATTGAATGGGTTATCTGACCAGCCGTTTCTAGTCTATTATCGGAAACAACCTTAATCGAATGCACATAATCGATTGTGCAAAACCTCCAAGCCGCTTTAAAAAAAGCGAACGACTCCATTTCATAAAGTCCATTCTCATTAAACTGAACCTCGGCTCGATCAACGTAAAAACAATCAGCTCTGGGTATCCTAGTAGAAAATGGTAAAGATGGATAAATTGCTTTACCAGTGGCCAATTCTGTTACTTTTCGCACAAGGCACACTGTGCCACGGGAAAATTGTTGATGACCTGCTATTCCAATATTAATCCAAACACCGCACTTATCACTTTTTAATAGTCCAGCAAGATAACCCACAGCCGATGCGCATGCTAATCCACCAATACCTGTAACCACTAAACATACACTTTCATTTCGGTAGACTTGGGGAAGTGTGTTATGTATCGACTTTAGTTTATAAAATTCAATGATAGGCGCGGCTTCACAATGCAATGCCACTACAAAATGCAACAGCATCGTTAGACTCCTTGACCCAAATGCCGATTATTTTCCTCAATCAGCTTAGCCCAAATAGCCGTTTCATCACCTTTTCCGCGTTTTATTGCCCCGTCACGAAGAATTCTAAGCTTCATACCTAGCATAGTGCGAGTTTTTATTTTCTGTTCAGCCGATAGGTTACCGGATACTAGTAAATTATTCATGCTCGTTACCCTAAAACGATCCATACCCCAGTGTTTCCTAGACAATTGATCATCATGACCACCATATTTAAGAACCAATTGTTGGTCTATATATGACACGTGAATATGTGCCGCTATTCGTAACCACAAATCATAATCTTCGCATGCCGGAAGGTTTTCATCAAAAAAACCAAATCTATCAAATAAAGACCGATGCATAACGACAGACGATGGTGATACAGCGCACATTGCCAAACAACGATCGAAAATATCACCACCCTGTTTTTTGTGTTTGTTATGCGCGTTAACACGTACACCATTACGAATCCAAATTTCGTCGGTGTGGCAAAAAACCGCTTGGCGGTCTTCAGCTAAACAATTTTGTTGCTCAAGAAGCTTATTTGGCTGCCATTCATCATCAGAATCTAGAAAGGCGAGCCAACGAGAACGAGCAGAATGTATGCCCCTGTTTCTGGAAAAACTCACGCCGTAATTGCCATCATTAGCCAATATGGTAACAGCAGGAAATTTAGACGTTATAAGCTGCAACGTTCCGTCACTTGACCCGTCATCAATTATGATAACTTCACGCGGAGGGACTGTTTGCGATAAAACGGACTGGATTGCCCGTTCTATCGTGTGAACGCGATTGTAGGTCGGAATTACAACGCTAATATCTACGTTAGTCAATTTCTGCCCGATATCGATTCACAGAGGGTACTTTATAGCAGATGACTGATAGCAGCTCGCTCTTCTCTCAATTCCTGTTCCGTCAAGCTCATTTTCTCGCGACTAAAATCACTAATTTCCAAACCCTGAACGATCGTATAATCTCCGTCTCGACATACAACTGGGTAGGAATAGATAATGCCAGGTTCAATACCATAGCTTCCATCACTAGGAATACTCATACTTATCCAGTCATTATCTGCAGAACCAAGCGCCCAGGTTCTCATGTGATCAACCGCAGCTGATCCTGCCGATGCAGCACTAGACGCTCCTCGTGCATTAATGATAGCTGCTCCACGTTGTTGCACGACAGGGATGAATTCGTCAGAAACCCAGCTTTGATCAACACATTCCATTGCAGATTTTCCGTCAACCAATGCATGATTCAGATCTGGATATTGCGTTGCTGAGTGATTACCCCAAATGAT
Source organism: uncultured Gammaproteobacteria bacterium (assembly GCA_905478855.1). Classification (GTDB taxonomy): domain Bacteria; phylum Pseudomonadota; class Gammaproteobacteria; order Arenicellales; family CAJQKF01; genus CAJQKF01. The sequence goes on along the minus strand of CAJQKF010000062.1, from coordinate 63,355 downwards.
CATCTTGGATATAGTGGTTGAATGTGAGCCTGTCTTTGTCGCCAGCTGACTAATAGCACGGTTGTGATCTAAGCGTGTCATCGCTGTTATTTGTGCTGGATTAATATCTGGAGCATTTGCCGCCGTGATTAATGCATTTGTATTTGCTGGATTACCGACAACAAGAACCTTTACCTCCCGACTGGCTACCGCATTTAACGCTTTACCTTGAACAGAAAATATTTCAGCATTAGCCTTCAATAAATCAGCACGTTCCATACCGGGACCACGTGGTCTTGCCCCAACCAACAGAGCATAATCAATATTTCTAAAAGCTATTTCAGCATTGTCGCTGATCTCCACACCCGCAAGTAATGGAAATGCGCAATCATCCAGTTCCATAACAACGCCTTTTAATGCCTCTAAAGCGGGAGTGATTTCAAGCAATTGAAGTATTACTGGTTGATCTGGCCCCAACATAGATCCCGACGCAATACGAAATAACATGGAATAACTGATTTGACCGGCGGCTCCGGTAACGGCTACACGAACTGGGTTTTTCATTATGTTTAACTCCAAAAATCAATTTTTTAAGGGTTTACCCTAGGACTAGATTGTATAGTCAGGATGAGCTAATTTGTGCAATGCAGCATTTTACGTATTACGAGACGAATTGCAAACTTTAGGATATACCGTTCTTGAACTGCAGTTTTCCGAGCGTTACACATAACCTAGCCGTCGAGCTGAAACAAAAATCATCCACCAATGTGCGACATCTCAACTTTCTGTTGGTTAGGAACTTTCCCGCGGGTCTCTGAATAACGATCATCACGAGCCATCCAGATCTTCGCAAAGGCTTCTAAGAGCTCAGCATCCGACATGCTTTGTCGTAATAACTCTCTAATATCAAAGCCATCCGATGCGAACAAACAGGTATAGAGCTTACCCACTGCGGAGAGACGGGCACGCGAGCAATTACCGCAAAATGGTTGTGTAACAGACGAAATAATGCCTATTTCGCCTCCTCCATCAACATACTTCCAACGTCGAGCAACTTCACCCATATAATTTGGCTGTAATGATTCAAGTGGCATTTCACTGTGAATCATTTCCTTAATCTCGGTTGCAGTTACGACCTCAGAGATCTTCCATTCGTTGGTTGTACCAACATCCATATATTCAATAAAACGTAAAATATGTCCGCTACCGTAAAAATGTCTAGCCATAGGAAGAATACTAGATTCATTAGTACCTTTTCTAACTACCATATTTACTTTGGTGTTTTTAAACCCCGCAGAATCCAGGGCATCTATGCCTGAAAGTACTCGACTTACTGAGCAGCCAACATCGTTGATGCTCACAAAATCCGCATCATTAAGAGAGTCTAAACTTACATTTAATCGACCTAAGCCAGCATTTCTAAGAGTTTTTGCTTTCTCTGGCGTCAACAGTGATGCATTAGTTGTCATGCTGAGATCATCAATACCGTCAATTGAAGCAATTAGAGAAACGAGATCTGGCAAGTCTGCTCGCAGCATAGGTTCGCCCCCGGTAATGCGAATTTTGCGCACGCCCAATTTGGCAAATAACCGCACGGTTCGTTCGATCTCTTCGAAACTTAATAGTTGATTGCGAGCAAGAAACTTATAGCCACGCCCGAATTTTTCTTTCGGCATACAATAGACACAGCGGAAATTACACCGATCAGTGATTGAAATTCTTAAATCGTGAATTTCACGACCCAATTTATCTACGATCACGGTTAGCCTCCGCCTTTCTGATAAGAGCGTTGAAATGGCGTATAAAACGCTTCACGTTGTTCCGGTGATAGATCGAAAAAAGTAAAACTTACCTGCATATAGGGTAATGATAGAGAAGCAATTTGACGATTTTGCATTTCCCCAAGTTGGATTTCGACTTTACCGTCCTCATAAGATATCGATATCGTCTCACCCTTTACATGGTACGGAACGTCCTTTAAAGCAACGGGTAAATTACGAAAAAACTCTCTATGAGTGTATCCCATTTCCTTTGTAAAGGATTGGTTAACAGAAGTAGCAAACATCTATATGATCTATAAAAACAAATGGTTTTTTAATAGTAGAGTAAATCAGTCTTATGATTTTTGATCAGCCACCGGCAACCGGCGGCCATATCGCGACAACATCGCCATCCTTTAGCATCGGCTGGTTTCGATCGGCATCGCACTGAAATACTCCGTTAACTAGCACCAAGTGTGCTAGCTCGCGAGGTACACTGTATAAATCCATAAGACCATTTAAACTTACGTTTGTATCGACATCTATATCGATTGCGTTTTGAAAAGCACCAGCGGGTAGATACTCTCCCAAACTGGCATAAAGTTTGAATTGTATTTGCATTAAAGATTTAGCGTCGTTCCCTGGGTTGCAGACAAGTATACTTCCATCAGCTTCAGTGGGTTATTCATGAGGATTTTCTTGCCTTTATCACCCAGATGTAAACCAGTTTGAATCAATCCTCGCAAAACTCCAACATGCTGAGTTAGGCCGAGGGTATTCGCACCAACCAAAACATCACCACGAAACTGTAGATTGATATAGCGATAACGTTCACCGTCGAACAGCTCAGTAGAGTCTCCGCCATCAACCCCTTCCCAATGGCCGAACGATCCTGAAACGAGCCCCATTGTATCAAGCACGTTCATATTGAGGCTTCCCTGATGAACCACTTCCAGTTCACTAGCCATATTGTTCGCCGCAACACGCCCGTGATCGACGGCGGTCGGTTGAATTGCTTGAACGGTATAGCTACCGGTAGAAAAATCGCGACCTTTAGCCACATCGCCGGCGGCAAAAACATCTTTGGCAGTGGTTCGTAAATGACGATCAACCACAATTCCATTGTCTATTTCAATATTGCTACCGTTTAAAAAACTTGTATTAGGCTTAACACCCGTCGCACAAATCACTAGATCCGCTTCAATGGTATTGTTCATACCCAAGCGAACGGATAATCGTCCATCAGATTCTTGTTGTATAGCCGTTACCCTGGTCGAAGTTAGAACGCGAACACCCTTATTCTCACACCAGCTTTTTATAAGCCCACCGGATCGTTGATTCATCATTCGAGGAACCATTCGATCCTCCATTTCAACAACCGTCAAATCAACTTTTCTCGAAGCTAACGCTTCAAGAATAATACAGCCAATAAAGCCTGCACCCATTAGTAAAACTTTTGCGCCAGGTTTAGCTCGATCCAATATTGAACGCGCATCAGCCAGAGTCCAGCAATTATGAACACCCGGCAAGCCGATGCCCTCAACAGGGGGTTTTACAGCAGTTGATCCCGTAGCAATGAGTAAACGATCGTATGCTTTCTCAGAACCGGATTCCAATGTAACAATCTTCGCCGCCGTATCTATGGAAGAAACACGATCCTGAAGTATGTCGATACGCTGGTCATCAAAATAATTTTCTTTCTTTCTTAGATAAGTACCGGATTCGCCAACTTGATTTACCAAATGATATGGAAGCGCCATTCTTGAATAAGGCGGCTCAGGTTCGTCTCCAATGATCGTAATTTCACAGTCTGGGGATAAACGTCGTAACGCTTCTGCAGCGGTTACGCCCGCTGGACCTGCGCCAATAATTACATGCTGCATCTCAAATTTTCCCAATAAAGAAACGAGGCTGAATTTAAAAGGTTTCAGCCTCCTGTGAATAACCGGTTAGTTTATACCGGTAAATTAAATTTCCCGCGAACATCATCCGTCAACTCGCCTTCGGTGGTCCAGCCACGAAGTTCATAGTATTCCGGTAACATTTCGTCAAGGCCGCATACTTTACCCTCTGCAGGACCTGTATTTGCAGGTTCGGTAAGTAGCCGCTGCGGTAACGTATCGTCTGCAGATGTCATACCGGCTTTGTTATTAAAGTCCCTTTCGAGATTCCAAATGCGTTCGCCAATCTCAGCAAGCTTGTCGACACTCCAATCCCCTTCACATGCCGCATCGATTTGTGGAGCAATATTTTCCAAAGACCATGCGAAAGTTGTGAAAACACACAACCCGGCAGAATCAACAGCGGCCGTCGCATCCTGAAAGGCTTTGACCAATCCCGCCTTGCCTTCAGTAACAAGTGGATCCGTTTTTTCAGGAATACCAAGAACCTCTGATGCTACAGTGTAACCGCGTAAATGGCACGCACCACGATTACTCGTTGCATAGGCCAATCCCATGCCCTGAATGCCACGTGGATCGTAAGCAGGAAACTCTTGAGATTTAACTGTCATTGAGAGTTCAGGACGCCCGTACTTTTCACACAAACGTCGTGAACCAAGACCGAGATCGCGGCCAAAGCCTTCTCCTCTACAGGTTACTTCCGCAGCCCAAGCGAGTGCTTTTGCGCTGCCAAACTCAAGTTCAACACCACCCGTATGTTCCGTAGTTAAATCCCCGTCTTTAAACATTTCCATAGCAGCCGCTACAGTAGCCCCAAACGTAATTGGGTCTATGCCATCCTCATTACAGAGAAAGTTTACATACGTTACTGCGTCCAAATCATCAACGCCTGTATCTGTACCCATGGCCCATGCGGCTTCATATTCTAAGCCGCCAGAATTACCCCAATACTGTGGCTTATTCTCAACACTAAAGTGCGTTTGATCTATAGTCGAAATTCGTCCACAAGCAATGGTGCATGCAAAACAACCAGCATTTGTGGTTAAGTTTGCCTTTCCATCGGAAGCTCGAGGCTCGAGCATAGCTTCACCAGAAATATTGTGTGCGCCCTCAAACTTTACTTCCTGCATGTTACGCGTAGGAAGTGCACCGAGTTCGTTAATAACATTCATCAGTACTTGTGTACCGTATGTCGGTAAGCCTTGACCGGTAACCGCATTCTCTGCCAACACTTGTTTCTGCTCGGCGGTAGACTTCATGAATCGGGCAGGGTCTTTGATATTTCCAACACCCCTCGTACCGCGAACACACACAGCCTTAAGGTTTTTAGAAGCCATAACCGTGCCAACACCGGATCGCCCAGCAGCACGATGCAAATCATTTATTATTGCAGAATATAAACACCCTTCTTCAGCAGCCCGTCCCACAGCGGCAATGCGCATTTGCGGATCCTGATGAATTTTATGCAGCATTTCATCTGCTTCCCAAACCGACTTACCCCAAAGTTCCCCAGCCGGCAGTAACTCTGCTTTTTCATTCTCAAGATGCAGATATACAGGATCAGGCGATTTTCCCTCAAAAATAATCATATCCCAACCGGCGTTTTTTAACTCTGCGCCAATAAATCCACCAGAGTTTGAACACGCTATTGCACCCGTTAACGGACTTTTGCAAATAACTGAATAACGACCACCAGTCGATGCCATAGTGCCGGTTAAAGGGCCTGTAGCCATGATCATTTTATTTTCCGAACTTAGTGCATCACATGTCGGATCTACTTCCTCACACATATATCGAGTTGCTAAACCACGTTGACCAAGATACTGATCGGCCCACTCCATATTAAGGGGTTCGCCAATACAGGTACCCTCGGTAAGATTTACTCGCAGTACTTTTTTAGTCCAAGCCATTTCTAATGCCTCTTATGCTGTCGCTGTGTTATCAGTTTTACCGGCCCACTCACGCATACGCGCGAGACCTGTTGCATCTGCATCCACATAGGTTATTGCTTCTGTTGGACATGCGGATGCGCAAGCAGGGTCACCGCCACACAGATCGCACTTGATAACTTTGCCCGAATCTTGATTATAGTTAATCGTGCCGAATGGGCAGGAAATTGTGCATACCTTACAGCCTACACATACATCTTCAAGAACATCTTTCGAACCTGTTTTGCTGTTTACTACAATCGCATCTACAGGACACGCTTGCAGGCACCATGCTTCATCACATTGAGTACATGTATATGGAACAAATCGCCCCTCATCATGAAATGTGAATACCTTTATACGTGATTTTGAAGGGTTAAAAACGTTTTCGTTCTCATACGAACACGCCATTTCGCATTGCAAGCAACCAGTACACTTGCCTGCGTCGATTAAAAGCGATTTTTGCATTGATGATAAGCCTCCTAAGGAAATAATCCACCTTTTGGCGAATTGTGATAACTACGTCAACACGTTAGAAAGGTATCGAATTGGCGATATTTCTTTTATACATGCTGCGCATACTCTTTTTTATTCAATGTACCATTATGCCAATGCCGTGGAAAATTACAATGCCGCCAATTTAGCCATAGTACGAGCCACTTCAGACAACTGTGATTTGTTGATGGTATAGGGTGGCATGGTATAAATCAATTTACCAAAAGGCCGCAACCAAACGCCGCTCTCTAGCAACACAGCAGTCGCTGCTTTCATATCAACTGGACGATGGGTCTCAATTACACCGATCGCGCCCATAACACGCACACTATCAACATTTCTACTGGCACCTAATTCACTCAAGCTTTCATTGAGTTGAGCCTCTATCGATTGAATACATTGCTTCCAATCTGAATCGAGCAACAGGGAAATACTTGCTGATGCTACCGAACAGGCTAATGGATTTGCCATAAACGTTGGACCGTGCATAAACACACCGGGCTCTGACGCGCAAATTTGATCTGCTACTGTTGCGGTACACAAAGTCGCGGCCATAGTCATCATGCCCCCGGTAAGTGCTTTACCAAGACACATAATATCCGGAGAAATACCGGCATGGTTGCAACCAAACATCTCGCCGGTTCGCCCAAAGCCTGTCGCTATTTCGTCTGCAATCAATAAAACGTCGAATTCGACACAAAGCTCTTTTAGTATTTGCAGATATTGCGGGGAATACATCCGCATTCCACCCGCTCCCTGGACGATTGGTTCCAATATTAGTGCGGCGCATTCCTTATGATGTTTTTCAAATAGTTTCCTAGTTTCGGTCAAGCGTTCGGATTCAAGCAAATCATCAGTCAATAAAGGCGGTGCAGGAAGGAAAATTTGTTGTACCAATAGACCAGAAAACATTTTGTGCAAACCGTTATCTGGGTCACTTACAGACATTGCCCCAATGGTATCACCATGATATCCACGCCGTAGTGTCATAAACCGATGTTTTTTTCTGCCCCGCCCATGCCAATACTGAAAGGCCATTTTTAGAGCGACTTCCACAGAAATCGATCCAGAATCGCATAGGAATACTCGGGTAAGAGGCTGGGGAGTTATCTCCACAAGTTGCCTAATTAATTTGGCAGCCGGTTTATGAGTTAAACCACCGAACATTACGTGACTCATACGACCTATTTGGTCAATCATCGCATCGTTTAATACGGGATGATTATAACCGTGGATCGCTGCCCACCAGGACGACATGCCATCAATTAAACGATTGCCATCCTCAAGTTCGAGATAAACACCACTCGCACTGGCAACGGCAAGTGGAGCCGGGCTCGCAGGAATAGAAGTATAAGGATGCCAGGTATGAGTGCTTTCATAGGCCTGCCAATCGGAATTCATAATGGACACCATTTACAAGTAATCGTGGGAGTGCTACCTACGTTAGCTTTACTCAGCAACTTTGACTCTATCGCCATTCTCAGTTAACCATTTTTTACGATCGGGTGCGCGCTTTTTCGATAGCAACATATCCATTACGTTTCCAGCCTCCAGCGCATCTTCTATGCGAAGCTGCAAGAGTCGACGCGTATCTACCGCCATTGTGGTTTCGCGCAATTGCAGCGGATTCATCTCACCAAGTCCTTTAAAACGTTGGACATTAACAGTACCCCGTAATTTCTCAGCTGCTATTCGATCTAAAATACCCTTTTTCTCATTGTCATCTAACGCGTAGAAAATATGCTTACCCACGTCAATGCGATAAAGCGGTGGCATCGCAATACATACGCGTCCAGCAGAAACTAGGGGATTGAAATGTTTCACAAATAAAGCACAAAGCAATGTTGCGATATGCGCACCGTCCGAGTCGGCATCAGCAAGAACACAAACTTTACCATAGCGTAATTTAGAAAAGTCAGATGACCCTGGATCTACGCCTAAAGCGACCGCGATATCATGTACTTCTTGGGAGCCGAGCACCTCACTAGAGTCCACCTCCCAAGTATTGAGAATTTTTCCACGCAATGGCATGATTGCCTGAAAATCCTTATCTCGAGCTTGTTTAGCCGATCCTCCGGCCGAGTCCCCTTCGACCAAAAATAACTCTGTTCGTTCAAGATCTTGGCTACTACAGTCTGCAAGTTTTCCCGGTAATGCGGGCCCACTAGTGATTTTTTTTCTTTTTACTTGCTTACCAGCACGCATCCGACTTTGTGCGTGCTCTATTGCGATTCGGGCAATTTTTTCCGCATCTTCAATATTCTGGTTTAACCACAAGCTAAATGAATCTTTGACAACCCCGGAAACGAATGCGCTCGTTTCTCTCGACGATAACCGCTCTTTTGTCTGACCACTGAACTGCGGATCCTTTAACCGAACAGATAATAAAAACGAACAACGATGCCAAATATCCTCCGGAGAAATTTTTAATCCTTTCGGTAATAAGTCACGAAATTCACAGAATTCTCTAATAGCATCAGTTAAACCGCTTCGAAAGCCACTAACGTGGGTGCCACCCTGTGCTGTAGGAATTAAATTAACATAGCTTTCCGCAAAGACTTCCTGCACCTCGTCCAACCATGCAACCACCCAATCAGCTTGCTCATCGTTACCCTTTACATGCCCGACGAATGGGATTTCAGGGATGGTCAATGCGCCATCAAGAGACGTGACTAGATAGTCTGATAGACCATCTTGAAAAAACCATGTCTCAGATAAATCCGGGGCGGATTTATCTTCAAACGATATGGTGAGTCCCGAACATAATACAGCCTTTGCACGAAGCAATCTTTTTAACCTAGAAATTGAAAATTTCCCAGAATCAAAATATTTCATGTCCGGTAAGAAAGTAATACTTGTACCCGTGTTTCTCTGCCCTACACTACCGGTTACTTCAAGATCAGAGGTCTTCACCCCACCACTAAATTCCATCGAATAAGACTTTCCGTTTCGACGAACATCAACTCTAAGATAGCTGGATAATGCGTTTACTACAGACACTCCTACACCGTGCAAACCGCCAGAGAATGCGTAATTCTTATCCGAGAATTTTCCTCCCGCGTGTAAGCGAGTCAGAATAACCTCAACACCCGATACTTTTTCTTTCTGGTGTCTATCAACAGGCATACCACGTCCGTTATCAGTAACCGTCATAGAACCATCTTCATGATGAACAACGGTAACTCGATCACAGTGTCCAGCTAGGGCTTCATCAATACTATTGTCGATAACTTCCTGCGCTAGATGATTTGGTCTCTCAGTCTGAGTGTACATCCCTGGACGTTTTCGAACGGGTTCGAGCCCTGTTAAGACTTCGATGGAAGATGAGTCGTATTCTTGGACCATAAAAAGATTACATTAAATATTGATACACAAAAGGATTGTACTAGCACACCAAGCATTACTTAAAATGAGGTTATCAGTTGCTTTTACATAAAATCCGCCACCAATGCGAGACGCTGCGCTTCGTCTAGGTTTTTTACCTCATGACGATAGTTCTTGTGATCCACCCCCATACCTATATCGGCACCAGCCTTTGCCGCATCAAGACTTCCCTGATCAAATTCAAACCGCAAAAAGTGCACTGCTGAGGTTTTATTTTCATCGCTCCTTTCAAGATCTTCATCCGAAATTGGATAGACTTTCTCAAAGCCCTGAACCTGAATCCAAATTTTCGATTCGACACCAACTAGGGAGGCTAATGCTCGCTGTCGCTGATCAATGTCATGATACTCTATCATCATTGTTGCTTTTAGATTGGCACCATCGGGAATTAGGGGATTATATGTATCTAACTCTTCATCTATCCCGTGCGCTTCGAATATTTTCTCAGCACGCAGCATTTCCTGAACTTGATAGTGCATTGTCAATCGATCTTCAAAATACAGATTGATATGTTCGCCAAGCGCTATACGGCGATTCTTCTTGTGAGCCATAACTCGTGAACGAAAATCAGATCGCTTTGTTGAATATTGCTCTAAAGACAGTAGATCCGATTTAGTTAATTTATCCATTATTTTCCTCGGGTAAAAAAGAAACGGGGCCAAAGGCCCCGTTTGCCATGAAAAAAACTTAACTTACGCGTCAAGATTATCCAATGCTTTTTGAAATCGGTTCGCATGTGATCGTTCAGCCTTAGCTAAAGTTTCAAACCAGTCCGCAATTTCATCAAAGCCTTCTTCGCGAGCGGACTTTGCCATACCAGGATACATATCGGTATATTCATGAGTCTCGCCGGCGATTGCCGCTTTAAGATTGTCCGAAGTCCCACCGATAGGCAAACCTGTTGCCGGATCACCAGACTCTTCCAAATATTCCAGATGTCCGTGAGCGTGACCAGTCTCGCCTTCCGCAGTTGAACGGAAAACAGTGGATACATCGTTGTACCCTTCTACGTCAGCTTTTGCTGCGAAGTAAAGATAACGACGATTTGCTTGTGATTCTCCGGCAAATGCATCTTTTAGATTTTGCTCGGTTTTGCTACCTTTTAATTCCATTGGAAACTCCAAGTTGGGTTGGTTATAAACAAGCGGTTGCGTTAAGATTAGCAACTACTAAATTTTTTATAATCAGTGTGATTCTTTGCGATTCTAAGAGTCGCCTTTTCAACTGTCAACAAATCTCACAGCGTTTTAACCTAATGGCAAAAAAACAACCCGATATTGGTGTCGCCGATTTCGAAAACCGATTCAAGGAATTGGAAAAGATCGTAGAGCGAATGGAGTCAAGAGATCAAACCTTAGACACTTCAATTAAAGATTTTGAGAATGGCATGGATCTGTGCACATCTCTGCAGCAATCGTTACGCACAGCCGAACAAAAAATTCAAATATTGATGAAACGCAGCAACGCCGAAGACCTAGAAGACTATTCATCTGATGAAAATTAAGAACCAATGAGTGAGGCGGGTTTTAACAACTGGATTGAGCGGATAGAGTTATTTCTCAACAATGCATTAATTACTGACGATGGACCAACAAAAAATCTACTCAGCGCAATGAGATACTCCACCCTCGGTGGGGGAAAACGTCTGCGCGCTCTATTGGTTTACGCAGGGGGCGGAATCTGTAATGCTTCTGAACAGCATTTGGATTACCCTGCTGCCGCGGTGGAACTCATCCATGCCTATTCGCTGATTCACGACGATTTACCAGCGATGGATGATGATGACCTACGCCGCGGCAAACCTGCATGCCACAAAGCATTTAATGAAGCCGTTGCAATTCTGGCTGGAGACGCTTTACAAGCGCAGGCTTTCGAGCTAATAAGTTCAGCTGAATCAGGGATCACTGCAGAAAAAAAAATCGCCATGGTAGATCTTCTAGCAAAGGGAAGCGGCTCAAACGGCATGGCCGGGGGACAGGTAGTTGATCTCGAGGGCGTCGATAAACCAATGACATTACAACAACTACAAACCATGCATAACATGAAGACAGGTGCTTTAATCCGAGTATCACTTCTCATGGGAGTATTATGTGGAGACAAGGTAGATGACCAAACCTGGTCTGCGCTGAAAAAATTTGGTGATAAAATCGGTCTAGCATTTCAAGTTGTCGACGATATCTTAGACGAGACTCAGACCAGTGATAACCTTGGAAAAACCCAAGGTGCTGATCGAGCATTGAATAAGCCAACGTATGTATCTTTATTAGGACTTAGTGGGGCGAAACAAACCGCAGAAAAATTATATGAAGATAGTCTCGCCTGTTTAGACTCAATTGGTCATAATACCGCCACTTTAAAACAGCTTGCTAACTTCGTAGTCAATCGTCAAAAATAATCAATGACAAAACCCACCAAATTTGAAACTCTGGATCGTGTAAAAACGCCAGCAGATTTACGCACACTGGATTTAGCAGAGCTTCCACTGCTCGCTGCAGATCTACGACAGTATCTGATAGAAACCATATCCCTAACCGGCGGGCACCTAGCACCAGGCCTGGGTACAATCGAACTTACAGTAGCGCTACACTATCTGTTTAATACTCCTCATGATCGACTGGTATGGGACATCGGACATCAAGCATATCCCCACAAAATACTGACAGGACGTCGGGATCAACTAAGCTCAATCCGCCAATACGGTGGGTTATCGGGATTTCTAAAGCGAACTGAAAGCGAATATGATGTATTTGGTGCAGGTCATTCAAGCACTTCAATTAGTGCGGCACTTGGAATGGCGGTCGCCGCCGCCCGTAAAAACGAAGATCGAGATGTCGTAGCCATAATCGGCGATGGCGCATTAACTGCAGGCATGGCTATGGAAGCGCTGTTTAATGCCGGAGATATGGATGCTAATCTTCTAGTAATACTAAACGACAATGAAATGTCAATATCACCAAATGTTGGAGCTCTCTCTAACTATCTGGCGCGTATTTTATCCGGTCGCACCTACACGTCCGTTCGGGAAGGTAGCAAAACGGTGTTGAGCACCTTACCACCGGTTAAAGATCTTGCGCGTCGCTGGGAGGAACACATGAAAGGTATGGTTATGCCCAGCACATTGTTCGAAGAGCTGGGTTTTTACTATATTGGACCAATAAATGGCCATGACTTGCCAACGTTAACATCGACCCTTAGTAATTTAAAGGCGATGAAAGGACCACGTTTCCTTCATGTAATCACACAAAAAGGCAAAGGCTATGAGCCAGCGGAAGGCAATCCATGTGTATTCCACGGAGTGTCTCCTTTTGATAGTAATACAGGGAAGATCGAAAAAAAATCGGTTTCAAAAAGCTATACCAGCATATTTAGCGACTGGTTATGTGATATGGCACGAGAGGACGACAGACTTATTGGCATAACTCCTGCTATGCGTGAAGGTTCTGGATTAGTAGAGTTTTCCAAGGAATTCCCTGATCGCTATTATGACGTCGGTATTGCAGAACAACACGCCTTAACATTTGCTGCAGGTCTTGCCTGCGATGGAATGAAGCCCGTGGTTGCAATTTATTCTACGTTTCTGCAGCGTGGATACGATCAATTTATCCATGATATCGCGATTCAAGACCTCGATGTAACCTTTGCTATCGATAGAGCAGGTTTGGTCGGCGCAGATGGTGCCACCCATGCTGGAATTTATGATTTTTCTTTTCTTCGTTGTATTCCTGGAATCGTTATTATGGCACCGTCCAACGAGGCCGAATGCCGCAATATGTTGTATACCGCTTATACCCACAAAGGACCGGCTAGTGTTCGCTACCCGCGTGGCAGCGGGTCTGGCAAACTACCAACCTGCGAAATGAAGATGCTTCCAATAGGAAAGGCTGAAGTCGCTCGTCGAGGTAAGAGAGTTGCTATTCTGGCATGGGGAAGCCTTGTAGATGCAGCCATAGACGCAGGTACTGAGCTAGATGCAACCGTTATAAATATGCGTTATGTCAAACCACTTGACGAAGTTTTACTCGACGAGCTTTCACATTCCCACGACATGCTAGTAACCGTTGAAGAAAATGTTGTTGCTGGTGGCGCCGGCTCGGCTGTAAATGAATATTTGAATGCCCGTGGGATCTTGATCCGATGCGTGAATCTTGGATTGCCGGATAGGTTTATTCATCACGGGTCCCAAGCACAATTGTTAACCCAATGTGGACTTGATTCAACGGGGATTGTATCCGCAATTAGTAATCTTGAATTAAATCAACCTAAACGTGTGGTTCAATAATAAAACCGCACCTTAGTTTCTTTTACGAGACACAATTCCATACGGTTGGCGTAAATCGTCATTTGCAATTTCTCAAGCCAATTTTCGCCCAGTAATGGTGTTTCTGGATAACTACCATCAATGACTTCGTTGCTGTATCAAACCAAATCCCATTGCCACTAATGGGACCCAAAGCACATGAAAACCCTTCACTAGTAGCACACAATTTCAGTTATTCCTTCGCATTTGAACCTGCTCCATCCGAACTGATTATTTAAATTTTGGCACGACCTGTAATTTGACTACTTGTTGAGCAATTTCTAATTGCGCAAGCTCACTCGTTGCCTGCACAAGCGTAATGCCATTTTTAGAACTTTCTCCTATAAATAACATAACCTTCTCATTTTCGAACATAATTACAGCTCTTTCAGACAAAATTATAATTAGTTGTGGGTCAGTTCTTATAGCGCTAGCGGAAGATTCAACAGACAATAGAAAATATCCAATAATTATCAGATACTGAACGAATAATGGTAATTTAGTTTTTATAGTAACCTTAACTTCAATTTCGAAATTACTGACATCGCGCGACAAAAATGAAAATTGGCATCGATTTGGGCGGCACCAAAATAGAGGGCATTTTACTTGGTAAAACAGGTGAGGAGATAAAACGATATCGGGTTGCAACACCTAGCGCCGATGGATACTCGGCTATTATGCAAGCGATTCTTAGAATGGTGAACCACTTAGAATCTATCGCTGGAATGGCCTGTACGGTTGGTGTTGGTACACCGGGGTCTGTAGCAGAAAACTCGCAACAGCTTCGCAACTCAAATACAACTTGCTTGAACAATAAACCATTCAAAGCCGACTTAGAAACAATCCTAAAACGAGAATGCCGAATTGAAAATGATGCGAACTGTTTCACCCTTTCAGAAGCAATTGACGGTGCGGGGCAAAATAGTAACGTCGTATTTGGTGTAATCATAGGCACCGGCGTTGGAGGCGGTATTAGCGTAAACCAATCACTCTTAACAGGGCGTCATCACATTACAGGCGAGTGGGGACATAACGTGTTGTTTCAAAACGGAGCTGCATGTTATTGCGGCCAGCAAGGCTGTGTGGAAACCTACCTATCTGGCCCAGGAATGATCCGTAATTACACCCATCACAATAGTCAACAATTTAACAACGCCCGACATCTTCTCGAGTGTGCAGACTCTGGAGATACGAAGGCTATCGCAGTTCGGTCGGAGTACTATAGAAACTTCGCAAGCGCACTAGCCCAAGTTATCAACATAATTGATCCTGATATCATCGTCTTGGGAGGTGGCTTGTCAAACTACAAGCCACTTTATACAGAGGCCGTTAAGCACCTCCCCGAATATGTCTTTACAGACTGTTTTAGCACTCCAATATGTCGAAACAAACACGGGGACAGCTCAGGTGTGCGCGGTGCAGCTTGGCTGTGGTAATTAAGAATACTGCGGTGAATAAACGAAAAGGAAATTGTAGTTGATTAAATACGCTCAAATACTGCAGCAATTCCTTGACCACCACCAATACACATCGTAGCGACCGCGTATCTACCCTCGATACGTTCCAGTTCATACAACGCTTTTACCGCAAGTATAGCTCCGGTCGCGCCAATAGGGTGCCCAAGCGACACACCACTTCCGTTAGGATTAGTTTTATCGATGGGTAAATTCAAGTCTCGGATTACAGCCAATGCTTGAGCCGCAAATGCTTCATTAACTTCGAAAACATCAATATCCTCAACTGTCAGGTTACACTTGCTCAACAAAGATCTCACTGCCGGTACCGGACCAATTCCCATATATTTCGGATCAACACCTGCAAAGGCATACCCCATTATCTTAGCCATCGGCTTTAACCCTTTGGCTTCAGCTACTGATTGCCGCATCAAAACAAGAGATGCTGCCGCATCATTTAATCCAGATGCATTGCCAGCCGTAACACTACCTTCCTTATCGAATACCGGCCTCAGCTTGGCCATGTCTTCTAGTGATACTCCTGCACGTACATGTTCGTCTGTAACAAATTCCAGAGTTTGCCGTTTTTGTCGAACTGATATGGGTAATATTTGCTCTGTGAAGTAACCTTTAGACATAGCGTAAGCCGCTCGTCTATGACTTTCAACCGCAAGAGCATCTTGGTCTGCTCTCGAAATATTCCACTTTTTAGCAATATTTTCAGCTGTAACTCCCATATGACAACTATCGAACGGATCAGATAAGGCACCAACCATGGCGTCGATAAGAACGGTATCGCCCATACGTTGCCCGAAACGCGTAGTATTAGACCAATAAGGAACTCGACTCATTGACTCAGCGCCACCCGCAATGACAGTGTCACAGTGATCAGTTTCAATCAATTGACAGGCCGACACAACAGCTTGAAGGCCGCTACCGCAAAGCCTATTTAAAGTAAAAGCTGGGGTTTCCTGAGGTAAACCACCGTTAATCGCTGCAACGCGGGCAATGTAAGCGTCTGCAGGTTCTGTGTGTAGAACATTACCAAAAACACAGTGATCTATATCGGAAGAATTCAGTCCTGCCCGCTCAACAGACTCTCGCACCACGGCAGCTGCGAGATCCTTAGGTGGTATATCCTTTAATCCTCCGCCAAAATCTCCAATGGCCGTTCGAACAGCACTAACTACTACAATATCGTCTTTCATTGTTGTTTGTATCCTCAAAAAATTAGATTAAAAATGTTCTATCGATAGTCATTGCCGGGCTCAACAGCAATACTGACACAAAATATTTAGTTGTCGCCAAACAAATGTTGTCTGTGTGTATAAATCTCTACTTGAGACACGATCCAAACAAATAGAGCCACGGTGGTTATTTTAAGTCGTTGTTCGAATCCAAGCTCAACAAGTTCTACTGGTTGGGCAATAATTCCAAAGATAATTGTCGCTGCAGGCACCGCGTATAAAAAACCTGCAGCGATTCGATTTTGACAAAACTGTCCAGCACCGGAAAACAGCAGACCTAGAAGCATTATGGTTGTCAATGAACGTTCGGGATACACATAAAGACCTTCAACATAACGCAACTTTAAAGCGCGTCGTTGTTCATAGTAAACGATCCTTCGGATTCCATTCTTAGCTGGCCGCAATTTCGGTTGTTGACGCAACATCGATAAAACACGAGCCATCGAATGAGGATCAGTAAAAACAAGTCGCTGTGGATTAGTGACACCTACGATTTCTAAGTGAATCGCTGCACGAAACCCCTGCCCCCAAATCCAACTAAACTGGCCTAAAGAAATATCACGGCTGGTCGCAGATTTAATCGCTAATCGATCGCACTCAGTAACCGACTCAAGCCCTAGCCCTGCAAAGCCCGTTTTTGCAAATACCAGCCGCCTGTCAGTGATTAATAGAAGTACATCGCGCCCTCTGTCGATTAACAAAGCTCGGCCACCAATGTACTCGTAATCCTTTACCAATAATCGCCAATGATATTCATCAAGAATGGAAGCCGCCCGACGATCATTCGCATAGCCTAAGAGCTTTTGAATAAATGTTTTATCCAACAACTTGGTGGATAAAAATACCAACATTATAACCGTAGTTGCAATTAAAATATGGGGCAGGTAGGCGCTGAAAGAAATTAGCTTTTCTTCTATAATAAACAAGAAAAGTAGATGTGAAACTGCTATCAGTAATATCGGAAATAACAGACGAGAGCAAAAGGTCAGAATTGTCAACCACCATGGAATACGTACTTTAGACTCGGAAGATCTTTGCTGTGGGTTTGCCGGCTTGAGAATATTTCGATGTTTTTCAGCCGCGCTCATGGTCCAGAAATTATCGTTAGTCAAGGTTTCATTAGTTATGTCAAATGGTAGCATTACATATGCACGCGCAATTGATCAAATATAAACATTAAGGTTGTAATGACATACCCGACTTTGGCGCAGGACAACAAAAATAGAAAGCAAGACAAGAGCAGCGGTGCAAGCTACCGGACAAGTGGTTTGTAGATATTAAATACTCGATTAATTAATTCTTGCTACACCCGTAGCAATAATACTTACAGTGCTTTCTGGAACTTCTCCAACAACCGTAACATCAAACCCGTCCACGTTAGTCGAATAGGCCGATACTGCACCCATTCGACTCACCCCTGTAGTAAGCGTCTTACCATCAGCGCGGTTTTTAACAAATAGAGAGACGCTTGATAACCCATCACTATAGACATGATGCTCTACTAACCCGTCCTCCATAACCGACCTACGATTGACGCTATATGATAATTTAAATCCAGCGGGTAAAGTTTCTGAATCCCATAGCATGGCGGATTCTCCATCAGAACTCCTCGACTTAGGCATATCCATGCCAAACCACGACAGGCTATTCTGATCTGTCATTGGCTCCAATTCAGCATCGGAAATTTCTGTTCCAATGCTAATTTCGACAAACATATACCGTTCAATAGTGACACCACTTCTATCCTTTAAGTCACTTCTAAGAAGAAGTCCGGTTTCAGTGTCTACCCATAATTCATAACCATATCGATAGTCATCTCGCGGCATTATAGAAATAATCCGAGCTTGTCGATCAGCTACCCGGCTTAGTTCTCCGAGTTCTAGAGAATAATACTTATCTAATTTCGATATTTGTTCTCCACGAATTTGGAGAAAGGTGTTTCGTGAAGATTGCCGATACTCATGAACACCAACTTGTTTATCAGGTATGTAGCACCAAACGCTATTGTCATCACGAATAATTTCTCGAGCGGATCCCGTTAACGAATACAACCGCTCCTTAAACTGGTTATTACGCACACGGTGAACGACACGCATACTTTCCATTTCACCATCATGTTCATAAAGAAACGATCCGGTATAGCTCAGACGTTCCGGCGCAGTTTCAACACGCATTAACCACTCGGAAATCCCCGAAGCATAAATCGTCGAAGAACAAAACAGAAAGCAAACAACTAGTACAGAGCGCATAAAGTCAAAAGAAATAGGCATTCGCGGCTCTTTATTGTTATCGCTGACTATCATGACTGACAAATTTCGCGTAGGCAATCAAACCATTAATTCCGGCAGATCCACTGAATTCACCGTGTTCTACGAGAAGAGCTGTCAGAGCGTCGTCTGTCATCGGCTCAGTTGCGATAGTAGACTCCACGACTATCGAATGATCTTTGCCCACTGTAGCTTCGCTCCACACAGGGCCCAAAACAAAAACCGCTAGGGCGGATATTGCGGCGGCGACTGCAAAACCACCCAGGAAGACAGATTGACGGAACGTAAATCGCCCACGCACAACATTATCCACACTTGGCTGAACTTCGTCTGTCGATTTCAATGACTTATGAATATTCCATGTGCTTTCATCGGCAATACGTTTTTGAATACGATCCGCAAGACTTACCGTATATAAATGATTTGCCACATCACTGTACTCATTGCGCAAAACATCGCCAATCAACTGATAACGAACCGCCGTTTTTAACTGATCGTGGTTCGTCACCGTATCCTGATATACCGAATCCACTGAAGAGGCGCCAAGCTCTCCATCGATTAAAGAAGATAATTTTTCATTCATATGCAATAAACCAACATAAAAGGTCTAGTGAATCGAATCGATATGCAAATTTACAACACGACCACGATCACCTTTAGTTACCAACTACATAGACAGCTGTAACATGGAGAAATTCCCCAATATTGTAAATATTCTTATCTTTCGGCATTTTTTCCTATTTACTCAATAAGTTCTTTCAATTCTCGGTCAATTGCTTCACGAGCTCTGAAGATGCGTGAACGAACAGTACCAATAGGGCAGCCCATAACATCAGCTATTTCGTCATAACTCATTCCTTCCAGCTCACGGAGTACAATCGCTTCCCGAAGATCTTCAGGCAAAGCCTCCAAGGTTTCTTGCAGCACCCGCGCGATTTCTTTAGTCATAACACGACGCTCGGGAGTATTCTGCTCATGCAGTCTGGAGCCCGCATCGGTCTTTACCGCATCTTCAGCATCCACATCCTGGCTTGGTGGGCGGCGAGAGGTCGAAACCAAGTGGTTTTTGGCCGTGTTTATCGCGATACGATAAAGCCAAGTATAAAATGCGCTGTCCCCTCTAAATCGATCGATAGCTTTATAGGCTTTTATAAAAACCTCTTGAACAACATCTTCGACTTCGGTGAAGCCATAAACGTATCGGGATACCAGATTAGCGACTTTGGTCTGGTACTTACGTACGAGCATATCAAACGCACGTTTATCACCGGCTTGAACACGTTCTACTAATTCCTGATCCAGAATATCAACCATATACCCTAGCTTGCACCCGCTGATATGAAACTAACCTGTCGACACAACATTGCCTATGAAAACCACACGTTAATTATTAAAAACTATTTTGACTATCACTGATTCTAAACTGTTAGTCTCTCAAACTTTGTACGTTTGAAAGCACATGAACAATACGAGCTACGCCTGCATCGGGGAAGTCATTCCGATGTCCCATTATCCAAGCTATCAAATCAGGATCCTGACACTCTAATAAGCGAATAAATGACCACTTATCTTCAAGCAGCGCATCTTCATAGTACTTTTCCAAGTAGCGGGTTACTAAAACATCAAGCTCGCGAGTACCGCGCCGGCAATGCCAACGCAGTTTGCCCAATTCAGGTAACGTTTCCACTAATTATTGACTTCGTAAGTGGATCATTTTCTTTATTTTTGCAATAGCCTTGCCTGGATTTAGGCCCTTAGGACAAGTATTGGTGCAGTTCATAATGGTATGACAACGATAGAGCTTAAATGGATCCTCGAGTGCATCTAAACGATCACCTGTTGCCTCATCGCGGCTATCGGCTATCCAGCGATATGCCTGAAGAAGAACGGCAGGACCAAGGTATCGGTCGCTATTCCACCAGTAACTCGGACAACTGGTAGAGCAACAAGCGCACAAGATACATTCGTACAGACCGTCGAGTTCCTCGCGGTCTTCAACAGATTGAAGTCGTTCTCGATTAGGGGTCGGAGAATCTGTTTTCATCCATGGCTCTACAGACGCATATTGTGCGTAAAAATGAGTCATATCTGGAACAAGGTCTTTAATGACCGGCATGTGTGGCAGAGGATAAATTTTAACATCGCCCTTAATATCTTCGATCGCGGTAGTGCAGGCCAGCGTGTTCGTACCATCGACGTTCATGGAACATGAACCACATATACCTTCGCGACAAGATCGACGAAACGTAAGTGTCGGATCGATCTCGTTTTTTATTTTTATCAGAGCGTCAAGCACCATGGGTCCGCACTCGTCCAGATTAACTTCGTACGTATCTACCGTTGGGTTATTATCATCATCCGGACTCCATCGATAAATTTTAAAATCACGAACTGTGCCACCACCCTCGTGTTTCCAAGTTTTACCTACAGACATACGCGAATTTTTCGGCAAACTAAACTCAGCCATGATTAGTACACTCTCTTTTTAGGTGGAATGAAATCAATCTCATCAGTTAACGTATAGTTATGCACTGGCCGATAATCAATCTGCGGCACTTCGTGTCCATCAACCCATACCAATGTATGTTTCATCCAATTTTCATCGTCGCGATCGGCAAAATCTTCTCGTGCATGAGCCCCGCGACTTTCCTTGCGATTTATCGCAGAGTGTGCGGTTACTACTGCTTGCCCCACTAAGTTTTGCAGTTCTAATGTTTCAACAAGATCGGTATTCCATATAAGAGATCGATCAGCAACTTTAACCGAATCCATCTGTTTTCGGACGGGATCTAATCTATCAATGCCTTTCTGCATAGATTCTTCAGTTCGAAATACTGCGCAATGAGTTTGCATAATATTTTGCATTTCCAAACGAATTTCCGCTGTCGGCGTGTCACCTGTTGCATGACGAACGGAGTCAAAGCGTTGAATAATTTCTTCGTCCGATCCTGTCTTCAGTGTCTGTCGTTTACCTTTTTTATCTGCAAGCAATTCTCCTGCTCGAATTGATGCGGCACGGCCAAAAACAACTAGGTCTAGTAAGGAATTAGATCCCAAACGATTACCACCGTGCACCGATACGCACGCAGCTTCACCAATTGCCATAAGCCCTGGAACAACACTATCCGGATTACCGCCACGTAAAGTAAGGACCTCTCCCAGGTAATTGGTTGGAATACCACCCATATTATAATGAACCGTCGGAATGACCGGAATTGGATCCCGAGTAACATCAACTCCGGCAAATATTTTCGCCGTTTCGGAAATGCCCGGTAGTCGTTCAGCCAGCACATCGGGACCAAGGTGTTCGAGATGCAGGTGGATATGATCACCTTTATCGCCGACACCGCGACCACCCTGAATTTCCATGGTCATTGAACGACTCACCACATCCCTTGATGCAAGATCTTTGGCATTAGGAGCATAACGCTCCATAAATCGTTCACCATCTTTGTTAGTCAGATATCCACCTTCGCCCCGCGCACCCTCAGTGATTAAACAACCCGAACCGTAAACACCCGTTGGATGGAATTGAACAAACTCCATGTCCTGCAGAGGAAGCCCAGCCCGCAAGACCATGGCATTTCCATCCCCGGTACATGTGTGAGCAGAGGTGCACGAAAAATACGCTCGGCCGTATCCACCTGTCGCCAAAATAACCGTGTGTGCGGAAAAACGATGCAATGTTCCATCATCCAAACACCAAGCCATAACACCGCGACATTCGCCATCTTCCATAATCAGATCGAGAGCGAAGTACTCAATAAAAAATTTGGCCTTATTTTTTAAGGATTGTTGATAAAGGGTATGCAGAATGGCATGTCCTGTCCTGTCGGCAGCGGCACACGTACGCCGCGCCTGACCCTCGCCATTGTGTGTCGTCATGCCACCAAAAGCGCGTTGATATATTTTGCCATCCTCAGTTCGTGAAAACGGAACGCCGTAGTGCTCCAATTCAATAACAGCATCCGGCGCTTCTTTACACATGTACTCGATCGCGTCTTGATCACCTAGCCAATCAGCACCTTTGACCGTATCGTACATATGCCAACGCCAGTCATCTTCGCCCATGTTTCCTAGAGACGCACTCATGCCACCTTGCGCCGCAACCGTGTGAGAACGTGTCGGAAAAACCTTCGAAATACAGGCAGTTTTTAGGCCCTGCTCTGCTAAACCAAGAACAGCCCGCAATCCTGCACCACCTGCTCCAACCACCACTACATCATAGCTATGATCAATAATTTTATATGCATTTGTCGTCAAAAAAACACTCCTAAAGTGCTATTCGCAGCACTGATACAATAGTGGATACTGCAAGTAGCAAAAACAGCAGTTTTACAATTATTAATGAAAATGTTGAGGCAAACTTACCATGTACATAATCTTCAAGTACGACCTGTAAACCCAGATAAGCATGATAGTAAGCACATGCAAAAAACAAACATAGCAACACAGGCACCCAAGGTTGACGTAACCATTGAGCAAATCCGTGGTACGTTAACGGCATTACGTTCGAAAATGAAAACAGAAACCAAAGCGTGAGCGGCAATAGAGCTATTGCACTAAAGCGCTGCATGCTCCAATGTGATCCACCGTGACCCGATGGACCCTGGCCCCGCGCTTTCGATAATGCAGATCGATAATTCAAAATACACTCCAGCGCTAAATAGCGAAGAAAAAACTGAGCATTACGGCCCCTACAATCACAAATACCGCACTTTTACGTATGGCATCGATACGAACACCATAACCGGCATCCCAGAAGAGGTGCCTGATACCATTACATAAGTGATATGAGATTCCTAGTAAAAATCCGCATAGAATAATTTTCCCGGGTAAAGAGAAAACAATCCTCACCGTTGAATTAAAAGCAGCTTCGCCGTAGGAAGAGGATATGAATAATACAGAAATCAACACCAACGCGACTACGGTAATAACACCGGTAATTCGATGTAATATAGACATTACCGACGTTATTTGGGGGCGATATATCTGGATATGAGGCGAAATTGGTCTTTGCACAGCTAACCCCGCAATTTTGAGATAAAATTTAGATTCACGAATATTATTTTTTAAAAACAAATTAAGCGTCTAGAAATCAATGCAACGTCCCTTACGCTCCCAATCTCCATATCGAGTAGGTTCCAGCCCAGATGGACCGCCCTTTTCGACCTCAGATGCTTTTTCCGAATCCACTATAACCACTTTACTAGCGGCTTTCTTCTGAGATACCTTATCAGGTTTGTTGTTTGGATCGATGGGTTGTGTCATATTGATTAGTAATAAATTTTTGCTTTATGTTGCACCGCAACGTTGTAATTCTGACGGTTGTTTTGATATTAATCAAGACATCATTAAATATAGATTAGACAGATCTCATCATCATGAACAAACCATCATCTTTCCCGGCAATTAAATTTTGTCATCACCTAACCGTTTTACAAATAACAGGAATTGACGCCACAACTTTTCTTCATAGCCAATTTACAAACGATGTTAAGAATATGCAATCTGGCAGCATTCAACTACAGGGCTACTGTACACCGAAGGGCCGATTACTGAGCGTATTTTATCTTGCACGTTGCAGTGAAACGCATTACGCAATGATTATTAGTCGGGACCAAATAGATTCTCTTCTAAAACGATTAAGGATGTACGTTCTTAGAGCAAAGGTTAAATTTTCAGAACCCAGTGGTGCGCCGCGAATCATTCTTGATCCCGCAACCTATCTGCAATCTTTTCAGGCAAGCGGAAGTGAATTAGCTAGAGGTTCCTTATTGGCGATAAATGACGAACACTTTATGGGCAACGTTGGAGTTAATATCGATCGCTACATTGGTTGGGATACAAGCGTCGAAAAACTTTCTGATCAAGAAATAGACGGTAGCAATGAATGGATTCTGCAGGAATGCAAGGATGGCGTCGCCCTCATAGGAGCCGAGTCATCTGAGCAACACTTACCGCAAAGTATAAACCTCGACCTAGTTAATGGCGTTAATTTTCAGAAAGGTTGCTATCCTGGACAGGAAATTGTGGCCCGTCTTCGCTACCTTGGGAAGCTAAAGCAGAGGATGCTGCGTTTTTCAACAGAGGCTAATACCATCCCAAAGATAGGTGAGCACTTATTCAGTAACGATAAGAAAGCCGGTACGGTAGTATCTTCTGCACAGGCCACAAATTCGAAATTTATCGGTCTAGCAGTTACCCATTATATGAAGTTGGACTGGGAGAACACTCGCTTAGAGAACGGCACCAAAGTTACGCTAATAAAACCACCCTACTTGATTCCGGAGTTAGAGTCCCTCAAGATGGAAATCTAATTACGTAAGGTCGCCTGAGATACGTCGATAACATGATAAAAAACCTCATCGTTTTTTATCATTCCCAATCTATTTCGCGCAATCTCCTCAACTGCATCAGCTTTGCTCTTTAAATCAACAACATCTCCGGTCAATCGATTGTTTCGCGCTTCCAATCGAGCATTTCGATCTGCAGAGTTTTGTAGATCCTGACGTAAATTCCAGTAATCAAATATTCCATTTTGCGCGGTCCATAGTGAAAATTGTCCAATCACCAAGGCAACAAAAAGTACACCAGAAATTGTTTTGCAGCGAGTCATTTTTAATCGTTAGAATTTGGCACATATACGAGTTTAAAGCGATTGTAAAACTTTAACAAGTTACTTTATCTCTTTGAGTTACTTCACACACTTTGGGAGACTCAATCTTCCAGAATACGTGGCAGAATCTCCCAGTTCTTGTTCTATGCGTAGTAGTTGGTTGTATTTCGCAACACGCTCTGAACGGCATAATGAACCCGTTTTAATTTGCCCCGCTCCTGTGGCAACAGCGAGATCCGCAATAAACGTGTCCTCAGTTTCTCCTGAGCGATGAGAAATCGTTACCCCATAACCTGCATCTTGAGCGGTACGAATAGCATCCAGAGTCTCACTCAAGGTACCGATTTGATTCAACTTCACCAAAATGGAATTGGCAACATTGTTGTTAATTCCCCTAGTGAGAATCTCAGTATTGGTTACAAACAGATCATCGCCAGTCAGCTGAATAGAAGCGCCCAACTCTCTAGTCATAGCCGACCAACCCGACCAATCGTCTTCGGCCATGCCATCTTCAATACTTATTATAGGATACTTCGAAACCCATTCAGCGAGAAATGATGAAAACTCAGATGCATCCATTTTCCGCCCATTTTCCCCGGCCAAGGTATACACCCCATCTTTATAAAACTCGCTACTTGCCACATCCAAACCGATCATTATTTCGGTGCCTAATGAATACCCGCTTCTGTTCACAGCTTCCTGCACTAAACCAACACCGGCCTCGTTAGAATCAGCTTCTGGCGCAAATCCACCTTCATCGCCGACTCCCGTGCCCATTCCATGATCCAACAGAACGCGCCGTAACTGATGAAATATTTCGGTTCCCATGCGTAAACCTTCAGAAAAGCTGGGTGCACCGATTGGCAGAACCATAAACTCTTGAAAATCAATAGAGTTATCAGCATGTGCGCCGCCATTGATAATATTCATTTGCGGTACGGGCATTTGGCAGGGATTAACGTTACCGTGCAGTCCAGCAATGTACCTATACAATGGGCTCTGCGTCGAAGCCGCGGCAGCTTTTGCATTTGCTAATGAGACCGCTAAAATTGCATTTGCACCTAGTTGGCTTTTATTTGCAGTGCCGTCCAATTCCAACATTTTTTGATCAAGTTCTTGCTGTTGAGTAGCATCCATTCCGTGCAATGCACTTGCAATATCACGATTAACGTTACCGACCGCCTTCAAAACACCTTTTCCCATATATCGGTCCCCACCATCACGCATTTCTAATGCTTCAAGCGCTCCAGTAGATGCCCCGCTAGGTACCGCGGCTCGACCAAAACTACCATCAGCTAGCACAACATCTGCTTCCACTGTCGGGTTGCCACGGGAATCAAGAATTTCTCTTGCTCGTATCGATTTAATATTGCTCATTTACGATCCAGGATATTAATATTACAAATTTTCAGTAAAAGCATTTTGTTTTACATTAGCGTCTAGCCCACACAATACGTCGAGCAGAGACGCCATCTTATTTAAAGGCCAGGCATTTGGTCCATCCGACCACGCTTCATCGGGGTTTGGGTGAGTTTCCATAAACAACCCGCTTATACCCGCGGCTACTGCGGCGCGGGATAGTACAGGTATAAATTCACGCTGCCCGGACGAACGATCCCCACCAGCACCAGGAAGTTGTACCGAATGGGTACAATCAAAGACAACGGCACAATTGGTTTGTCTCATAATAGCAAGCGAACGCATATCAACAACCAAATTATTGTAACCAAAACTTGAACCGCGCTCACAAACCGTAATAATAGCATCCGGATTAGCAGATCGCGCTTTATCGACGACCTGTTGCATCTCAGGTGGAGAGAGAAACTGTCCTTTTTTAATATTAACGGGACGACCAGTACAGGCAGCGGCCTCGATTAGATCTGTTTGTCGGCAAAGAAATGCTGGTATCTGCAGGTAATCGATAAATGGTGCAGCTGCATGCACATCTTCCACACTATGAACATCGGTCAGCACAGGAACACCGACTTGCTCGCGAACCTTTACAAGAATTCTGAGCCCTGCATCTCTACCTGGACCACGTGGTGAAGAGCCGGAGGTTCGATTTGCTTTATCAAATGAAGACTTATATACGAATGGGATATTGCGACTAGCTGTAATCTCGGACAGGGTTTTCGCCGTTGATAGCGCCATTTCCTCAGTCTCAATCACACACGGCCCAGCAATAAGAAAAAAGGGACTCCGTGTTAGTCCTGGACTTAAATCCGGCAACATAAAATTTACTCCTTACCCGAATGGTATGTTACTGCAGCCTTTACAAAACTACTGAATAAAACATGCCCATCACGCGGAGTTGAGGTAAATTCCGGATGAAACTGACACCCGATAAACCAGGGATGATCATCCCGCTCAACAACTTCAACCAAATCATCAGTAGACACGCCAGCAATAGTTATGCCGGTGGAAATCAGACGCGGACGAAGCACGTTATTAACCTCCCAACGATGACGGTGACGTTCACCAATAGTCGTCGATCCGTAAATTTTAGCAATTCGAGAGTCTTTATTTAATAAGACTTTTTGCGAACCTAATCTCATAGAACCTCCTATTTCAGTTGACTCTGAACGTTCAATGAGGTTTCCACTTTCGTCTAACCATTCGGTTATCAACGCAACAACAGGATATGGAGTGTCAGTATCGAACTCAGTGCTATGAGCTCGGGGCATATCCGCAAAATTCCTCGCATGTTCGATGACAGCTACCTGCATACCAAGGCATATCCCTAGATACGGAATTAGATTTATTCTCGCATATTCCACCGCTTGAATCATGCCCTCTGTGCCTCTTTCTCCGAAGCCACCTGGCACTAATACCGCGTCCGCTCCGTGTAATTCACTAAGATCGCCGTTTTCAAGGTTTTCGGAATCAATGTATTTGATATTGACCCTAGTGCGTGTGTGAATACCGGCATGAATAAGTGCCTCACTCAACGATTTGTATGACTCAACCAGGCTGACATATTTTCCGACTAACGCGATGGTTACCTCATTCAGTGGATTTTCAAATGATTCGACGACCTTATCCCATTCAGTAAGATCAGCTGGCGGAGTTTCCAAGTCAAGTGCACGAACCACAATCCGATCTAGGTTCTGCTCAAAATATAAGCGAGGTATTTTGTAAATATGGTCAACATCGACCGCGGATATCACCGCATCTTCTTCAACATTTGTAAACAACGCAATTTTCCGTCTAGCACTTGCAGGCAACTGCTCTCTAGCCCGACAAAGCACAACATCTGGCTGAATCCCAATACTCCGCAGTTCCTTAACTGAATGCTGCGTAGGCTTCGTTTTAATCTCACCCGCAACGCTAATTTCAGGCACTAAGGTTAGATGCACAAATAATGTGTTTGAACGACCTAACTCGACACGCATTTGTCTTATTGCCTCAAGGAACGGTAATGATTCTATATCGCCTACCGTACCTCCGATTTCGATCATGGCCACATCAGCATTTCCGACACCGGCCTTAATACACGACTTAATTTCATTGGTTATATGAGGAATGACCTGCACAGTGCCACCAAGGTAATCTCCTCGCCGTTCTTTTCGAATGACGCGTTCATAAATCTGACCGGTAGTGAAATTATTATCCCGTGTCATTGTGGTACGAACAAAACGCTCGTAGTGCCCCAAATCGAGGTCTGTTTCAGCACCATCATCGGTGACAAATACCTCGCCATGCTGGAATGGGCTCATAGTACCCGGATCAACATTGATGTAGGGATCTAACTTCAACAATGTCACGTTAAGCTTGCGAGATTCGAGCAAGGTCGCTAATGAAGCAGCAGATATACCTTTTCCAAGCGAACTAACAACTCCGCCAGTAATAAAAATAAACTTTGTCATACAAAAAACCTTCGCTTAATCACTTAAACGAATAAAAGATAAGGGTGACATGACGACTGGATATTTGACCACTTAGATCATCGGTCAGCGCACATTCCGACATTTTAAGCAGCTAAGAATTCATATCGGACGGTTCTGAAGCTTACCAGAGCAGTGGAAATCGCTCAATCATGATTAGCCCTTCAGGCCAAAATACTTTCGTTCTTCTCTCAGATTTCGTCTTTTAACTGCAACGACCAGTGATTGTAAAATGACTGTTGTTCAAAACCCTCAATTGACGCCACACCTACAATACATACAAGCTTATCGTTCCAAAATACTCTAGGTAACAAGGGGCGCATCACTGGCGTAATTGCATTTTCCTGAAACAGATTTCTAACAGTTTTTGAGCATCCACGGTTTTCGATTCGCATGTTCGCATTGTTATTAGCGAAAGAAACACGATATTGTGACCTTTTAGGTCGACTATCTACCACAGGTGCTAACATCAAGTCAGTACCTACTATTTCTTTTGCAGAGACCCCATCCCAGTTATAGCTTTGTCGTTCAACATTCTTAAATTCGGGAGATAAATAGAGATATTGACGATATCGATGAAGATACCAGCCATTCCACGACATACCGCCTGACCCAGGACCACGTAAACTTGCCAATTGATTAAGCACTTCCTGAAAACGATTTCGAGAGAGTGCACCTGAACAATTTGACGCTATCCACCAGCGTAAAAGATTAATTCGTCGTTCTATTGTCAATCCATCCAGCTTTATAAGATCAAGAACTGGTGCACGAGACACAGGAAAATAGACTTGATATGCGGTGCATTCAGCAATATCCTGCCCAGCAATTTGCTCTCCTAGAACAGACAACTCCTGACAATTTTGGGCAGCACGGGCAATACTGCCATCAACGGTCTTCCAGCGTTTACGGATGACAGGTAAAACTTGATGCCGAACACGGTTTCGATCAAATGATGTCTGAGAATTAGTTGGATCTTCAATCCAGTGCAAGTCGTTATAAAGTGCGTAATTCTTGAGATGATTTCTCTCAATCTGCAAAAAAGGTCGCTCTATTGATCCATTACTTAAAGTCCGATAAGACGGTATTCCGGCTAATCCTTCTACACCGGAGCCTCGAAACAAATTACCTAAGACTGTTTCGCATTGATCCCCCAAATGATGCCCTAAGAAAACCCTTCCCTTTTCTTTCGCATATTGATGAAAGTACTTCAAACGGGCGTTTCGTGCCGCATCCTCAGGGCCTGCACCGACTAATTCATGCGGTAAAATGCGATAGACACAAATCCTAACCCCAAGTAATTTGCATAGTGTTCTACAATGCTCCGCCCAAGAATCGGCTTGTTCCTGTAAACCGTGATTAATGTGTAGCGCTGTGATGTTACGATTTTTAACTAGACAGGAAAGCGAATGCAGCAATGCGGTCGAATCCAGTCCACCGCTAAATCCGACAACAAAATCACCACCGGGAATCTCATATTTTTTTAGATGAGTCTTTAACCCAGCTAAAACAAGATTTTTACTTGCTAATTGCTCGGTCAAATTAGGCTTCGACAAATCGCCCCATCTTCCCGATTTTTTCTTCACGCTGCATTAACAGCGATTTCTCGTCTAATTTCAATAATCGCTCCAACTCTTCCTGAATAGCTTGGCGTGTCGTTCGAATCGTAGCACCAGGATCACGATGAGCACCGCCTAATGGTTCTTCGATGATACGGTCAATCAACTCAAATTCCATTAACTGTTTTGAGGTTACTTTCATTGCTTCTGCAGCTTCAGGTGCTTTATCAGCACTCTTCCAAAGGATCGATGCGCATCCCTCAGGGGAAATAACAGAATAAGTGGCGTAACTTAACATCAATAAACGGTCGCAAACACCGATAGCTAATGCCCCACCAGATCCACCTTCACCAATAACAATAGAAATAATAGGGACTTTCAGTCCAGTCATCAGGTAAATGCTTTTAGCAATCGCCTCACTTTGGCCACGCTCTTCTGCATCGACTCCAGGGTAAGCACCGGGGGTATCTATAAAGGTGATGATAGGCAGTCGAAACCGCTCTGCCATCTTCATCAAGCGCTGAGATTTTCGATAACCTTCCGGTTTTGGCATACCAAAGTTTCGATAGACCTTTTCCTTAGTGTCTCTACCTTTTTGATGTCCTATAATGACAACGCCTTGATTGCCCATTTTCGCCAACCCGCCAACTATTGCATGATCATCTGCCGACATACGATCGCCATGTAATTCACGAAAATCAGAAAATACTCCTTTAATATAATCAAGCGTATACGGACGTTTAGGATGTCGAGCTAGCTGAGTCACTTGCCAAGCAGAAAGCGATGAAAAAATATCTTTTGTCAATTTTTCACTTTTCTGCGTTAGTCGATCGATTTCAACCGACAAATCGAGATCACTCTCGGTGCTAACACGTTTAAGCTCCTCAATCTTGACCTCAAGGTCAGCAATGGGTTGTTCAAACTCCAAAAAATTTGGGTCCATATTTACTCTACGCTATTCTAAAACTGTAATTGTAACTTGATTTTACTAATCGTGAGGTATTTACGCGGCAACTTGTGAACTCTCGAATTCAGCTAACAGAGCAGCACTTCTATCATATCGATAACTTATTTTATCCTTGCCAAAGCGCTCTTCAAGCTCTTCCTTTACATCCTCTGTTAATGTTAGACGCCATTGTGCCCCAATCCGAACCGTTCCAACATCTCCATTTGGTCGGCAAATATGCAGCGTTACCTTAGTGGTACCACCCTGATTGACTAATACGGATTGCAGCCACTCAAGATGTTCACCATCTGTCGAATTGGTCGTAGTGACTATTTCAATTCGCTCCAGCCAATTTGATCGTGCCTGATCAACTTCAAACACATCATTTGCGCGCATTTGAATATTACCCGTATAGTCATCAACGGATGTAGCGCCGCGTAATATTAATACAACATCTTGTTGAATGAGATGACGTCGTGCCGCAAACAGCTTAGAAAAGACACTTACTTCCATCCTGCCGCTTGAATCGTCTATCAACAAAAAAGCAATTTGATTACCCTTCTTGGTTTTCATTATGCGAATCTGTGAGACTAATCCCGTTACAATCGCATCCCGGTCAGAGGCTGGCTTTAACGTCGAAATTTCAGAATCGGACAGTGACGATAGCTCCTCGCGTAACGGTAAAAACGGGTGGCCAGTCAAATATAGGCCCAAAACATCTTTTTCAGCTTTAAGGCGTTTACCTTCGGGCCATTCGGGCACCGATTTAACTATTTCAAGTGCCGATACCGAAGGAGAAACACCAAATAAATCATTTTGACCACTTTGCGCATCCTGACTTTTCTTAGACGCCAGCTCTAGAGCTGAACGTAAACTTAGTAACGAACTTGCTCGATTCTCCCCCAAACAATCGAGTGCGCCACCGCGTATTAGTGAATCAAAAACTCGTTTATTAGCTCGTTTACTATCGATGCGATGACATAGATCAAAAATACTGGTAAATGCTCCATTCAGTTTTCGTTCTTCAACAATTAACTCAACCGCAGTTTGTCCGACTCCTTTCAATGCACCAAGACCGTAGTAAATAGCCTCACCATGAACAGGTGTAAATTGGGTATCGCAATGATTAACACTAGGCGCATGAACTTCCAATCCTAACGAGCGCGTCTCAGAGATAAGGGTAACCACTTTATCAGTGTGTTCCATATCAGCCGTTAAACTTGCAGCCATGAATTCCGCCGGAAAGTGAGTCTTTAGCCAAGCGGTTTGGTAAGTCAACAACGCATAAGCAGCCGAGTGAGATTTATTAAAACCGTACCCTGCAAACTTTTCTACCAGATCGAATATACCACCGGACGTAGACGGGTCTACTCCGCGAGATGACGCACCCACTACAAAATCAGTACGCTGCTTTTCCATCTCCTCTATTTTTTTCTTACCCATCGCTCGTCGAAGCAAATCTGCAGCCCCAAGTGTATAACCCGATAACACCTGTGCGATTTGCATAACCTGTTCCTGATACAGAATTACCCCATAAGTAGGCTCAAGTATTTCCTCAAGATCACTATGTGGGTATTCAATACGTTCACGTCCGTGTTTTCTATTAATAAAATCATCTACCATGCCCGATTGTAATGGGCCAGGTCGAAATAGAGCCACCAGTGCAATCAGATCATCAAATTTATCAGGAAGTAATCTCAGAATAATTTCCTGCATACCGCGAGACTCTAGTTGGAAAACTCCCGTTGTTTTCCCCGACTTTATAAGCTCGAATGTCTTTGAATCATTGAGCGCTACGCTATTTATATCAATTTTTTGTTGCGTGGTGGTCTCAATTAGCTTTATCGCATTATGGATAACAGTAAGTGTGCGTAGTCCAAGAAAATCGAACTTTACCAGACCAATTGTCTCCAAATCATCTTTATCATATTGGGTTACCGGCTGAGACATACCGGGCTCCATATACAACGAAACGTACTCGGCAATATTATTTGGCGCAATTACCACTCCACCAGCATGCTTACCCACATTCCTGGGCAAACCTTCTAGCAAACGTGCGGCATCAATAAGTTGCTGAATTTCCTCTTCCTGATCATAGCGTGCCTGCAGGGCTGGTTCGTCATTGAGCGCTTTTTCTAACGTGATTCCTATTTCAAAAGGAACCATTTTTGCCAAGCTGTCCACATACCCATAAGGATGCCCCATAACTCGACCCACGTCACGAACAACGGCCTTTGCCGCCATGGTGCCGTATGTAATGATTTGACTAACACGATCTCTGCCGTAACGATTCGCAACATACTCAATTACCTCGTCTCGTCTATCCATGCAAAAATCAATATCAAAATCCGGTAACGATACGCGCTCTGGGTTTAAAAACCGTTCAAACAAAAGTCCGTAGTGAATGGGGTCCAGGTCTGTAATACCCAGGCTCCAGGCAATTAATGAACCCGCTCCAGACCCACGTCCGGGTCCGACTGGAATATCCTGCTGTTTGGCCCATGCGATGAAATCGGCAACGATCAGAAAGTAGCCTGCAAATCCCATTCCTACTATTACTTCTAGCTCAATTTCTAAGCGAGCATCATAAGTTGCTCGGTCAACACTTACACCCGATACTTGAGCGATATCGTCAATCCTTCGTTGCAACCCAGTTTCAGAATCAATTCGTAATTGCCCATCTGCCGTAACATCTTGACGAGTAGGATAAGCCGGCATATGAGACGTATTGAAATCCATAAATACATTACACTGCTTTGCGATCGCCAGAGTGTTAGTAAGTAATGATTCATTCTCAGGAAATAATATCTTCATCTCAGAACCATCCCGAAGATACTGATTTTTGGTAAATCGTTGTACCCGTCTCGGGTCGTTTAACACCCGGCCTTCA
Source organism: uncultured Gammaproteobacteria bacterium (assembly GCA_905478855.1). Taxonomy (GTDB): domain Bacteria; phylum Pseudomonadota; class Gammaproteobacteria; order Arenicellales; family CAJQKF01; genus CAJQKF01. Next base: position 28,748 of record CAJQKF010000062.1, on the reverse strand, counting down.
TTTATGCATACCCGAACATCATGGGCATCGAATTCGCTTTCGTCATAAAATTGCACTGCGTTTGTTGCCAGCACAGGTACACTATGTTGAGCACCCAAATGCAAAGCCCGTTGAAAATATTCTTCTTCACGTGGGAGACCTACCCTGTGTACGTCTATATAGTATTGATCGCCAAAAATCTGTCTATACTCATCTAAGACAACCTGACCAAGCTCTTCTTGTCCAGAAATTAACGCCCGGCCCAACGCGCCATCAATTCCTCCGGATAATGCTATGACATTTGTCCCCACACCTTTTAGCCAATCAAGGTCTATCGTCAAGATATGGCTTGTTCGCGGCGATGTATATGCTCTTGTCAGCACGTGATTCAAAAATTTAAACCCATCATTATTTTTACATAACAGAACGAGTTTTTCTGGAATAGCCGACTCCTCCGATCGAATAGCAACATCGAGGCCAATAATTGGTTTTACACCGTTAGCACTGCAAGCACGATAGAATTTTACAGCACCATAAAAGTTCATGACATCAGTAATGGCTAATGCAGGTAATCCCCGTTCGTGGGCTTTTACAGGCAGTGTTTTCACCCTACCAAGTCCATCAACAAGTGAAAATTCGCTATGTACCCGAAGATGAACAAATTTATCCATCAACAACTTCCAGGACTTTCCTAACCGGAGCATAAGAGCGTCGATGTATAGGCGTTATACCTAACTTATTTAATGCTTCCAAATGTAATTTGGTCGGATATCCTTTATGTTGTGAAAATCCGAAGCCGGGGTACGTTTCATCATAACGACGCAGCAGCCGGTCGCGAGCCTGCTTTGCAATAATAGATGCAGCGGAAATTACGGGGAATAAAGAATCGCCACCAATCTTGGCATACGCAGGGATAGAAAGACTCGGTATGAACTTACCATCGACCAACACACTAGATGGCCATACCGTCAATCCTAGAATTGCTCGTCGCATAGCGAGTAAAGTAGCATTATGGATATTAAGCCCGTCAATTTCGATCACTGTAGCCATTCCAATGGACCAGCTTATTGCGTGCTTCCTAATTTGGGTATCGAGTTTTGCTCGCGCCTTTTCTCCAAGTTTTTTAGAATCGTCCAGTCCTTCACAATTAAAATTTTCACCTAAAATAACCGCAGACGCCACTACTGGGCCTGCTAGTGGGCCACGCCCTGCTTCATCAACTCCCGCAAGTAACGGTTTGCACCTTTCCGACTCAGAATAATTCATCGCTGAAGCTCAGTTATAATTGCATCAGTTGCACGCTTATTTGCATTGCGCTTAAGGCTTGGCAGCAATGACTCTAAAGATACACGCACCTGCTGGTTAAGTTCCGTGTTAGTTAACAATTTAGCTACAGCTGGTGTAATGTTTTCCGCATTCGCTCTATTTTGAATAAATTCTTCGACAGGGGCGTCAGAAAGTAAATGATTGGGCATACTGTAATATTTGACTTGCGAAAATGTTTTGACCATTAAATAACTTAGTGTTGAGAGTCGATAAGCAACCACCATAGGCGTTCCCAATAACGCACATTCAAGTGCCGCCGTGCCGGACGCCAGAAGCGCTACATTCGCACCCCTCAGTATGGTTTGAGCATTACCGTCAACAATCTCATAGGTACTCGGGGGTAAACAAGATCCAAAGCTAGACTCAATAATAGTCCTAAGTTGTTGACTGGCACATGGAATAACAAACCGAATCCCCTCAAACTGTTTATGTAACCGGACAGCAGTTTCCGTAAACACAGGAGCCAAGCGAGAAACTTCGCTTTTTCGGCTTCCCGGCAAGATAGCTACAACCCGTTCATGATCGGAAATATTGAGACATTTCCGAGCTTCAGACATTGACATTACCGTCATATCATCCGCAATCGGGTGACCCACAAAACTCACAGGCACGTTATGATGATGATAATAACTGGCCTCGAACGGGAAGAGAACTAACATTCTTGATACCGCACGCCGAATTTTATGTATACGGTATCCTCGCCATGCCCATACTGTCGGACTAACATAATGAATAGTTTTTATTCCCGCCTTCTTTAACTTTTTTTCGAGAGTAAGATTAAAATCGGGAACATCAATTCCAACGAATATATCCGGTGGGGACTCCAAGAAAAGCTTTTCAAGATTACGACGAATACGCAGTATTTTTACAATATTGCCGAATAGACCGTCTAAACCCATGATCGAAATAGTATTCATCTCTACATGAGATATACCACCTTCAGCAATCATTAATGGACCGCAGATACCCTCTACCACAAGAGAAGGATAGTGTTTCCTAAGCTCACGGATTAAACCGGCGCCCAAAATATCACCGGACGTTTCTCCGGCAACAATCCCGACACGAAGGGCTTTTTCGCCTGCGGAATCAGCCTGCATTCTTCAAATTAACGAATAATTCCCCGTTTAGAGGATTTTAAGAAATCAATGAACAATTGAATGTGAACACACTCATCCAAGCGTTCTTCTAAGCGTTTTACCACCACGGACACGTCCAAACCTGACCTAAATATTTGTCTATAAGCCCATTTTAATAACTGAATTTGATCGCTACTAAAACCGCGTCGGCGCAATCCTTTAACATTTATTCCAAATGGGCTGGCAGTATTTCCAGCAGCAACGATAAACGGAGGAACATCTTTTAAACAAACCGAGCCTATACCTGTAATAGAATGCGCGCCTACGCGGCAAAACTGGTGAACGAGCGTAAATCCGCCCATAATCACATGATCGCCAACTTCAACATGACCTGCCAAGCTGGCGCAATTGGCAAACACTGTGTGATTACCTAACTGACAGTCATGAGCGATATGCACATAGGCCATCAAAAAATTATCCGACCCAATTTGGGTAACACCGCCACCAACTGGAGTGCCACTATTTAATGTGCAATACTCTCGAACCACATTTCGATCACCAATCACCAAGGATGTAGGATCTCCCTCTAATCCGACATATTGCGGTCCTTCGCCAATGGAACAAAACTGATATATATGGTTATCAGCACCAATCGTCGTGTTTTCCCGAATGATGACATGAGACTCAATTTTTGTATTACTTCCAATTTTTACGCCTTGCTCTACAACACTAAATGCGCCAATTGATACACCCTCCTCAATTTCCGCATTCGGATGGACAATCGCATTTTTATCGATCATACAAATACCTACACACCACTCATTAACTAGGTTTCACTCTATTATAGATTCTGGTAGGTGAACAGTAATTCCATAGAACAGCATAGCTTATCGTTAACCTTTGCCTGACCACCACATCGCCAGACGCCTCTCACTTTTTTCAGCATCTGAACATCGATAACCATCTGGTCTCCCGGTTCAACCGGTATTTTAAACCGGGCCTTATCTACGCCAGCAAATAAGTAAACAGTGTCCTCTCCAGCCTCCTTGCCCAGACTCAAACTCGCCATAATTGCGGCCGCTTGAGCAATAGTTTCCAAAATCAAAACTCCAGGGAAAACCGGTCTGTGCGGGAAATGACCTTGAAAACAAGGCTCATTAATCGTTACATTCTTGATTGCACGCAGCCATTTATCTTTTTCATAATCTTCAACACGATCCACAAGTAAAAAAGGATATCTGTGTGGTAGAATTTTTCTGATCTGGTGTATATCAATTGCTGTCACTGTGCATTCCTTCTAAGTTTAATTTTTCGGGGAAAACTATTATGAAGTTCATTAAATTCAATTCCGAGATCTAAATATAACTGCCATATCGAAATCGAGATGCCTCAAACTATCACTATTTAAACACCCCGCTTAAATCACGGTAGAAACACACAAACTTCACTACCGAAACGGTCTATTCTGACGCGTTCTGAACCCTTTACTGACCATATCATAGAAATGGAATCACGCCACCTATTAATATACTCAATAAATGAAACTTCGTTTTGAAGACATAAGTATTAACAGCTTAGCGCTATTTCAACAGCTACATTAGGCCATTACTGAAGAATAAATAAGTGTAAGAATTTACCCATATGTGCGAAAAAATTGAGCCTTGTGTATCGGGGAAATATCACGAGAAACGTTATATCCTAAGACACTGTCTCCTATACGCTCGTTAATATCTAAGGTGTTGCAGCAAGAGGGGGACCTGCTCCTCAACCAAGCACTGAGTAATAGTTATTTCTTGCTGTGCAACATTATCCGTTGCTTGTATCACCCTAACTAACGACCAAGCTTTTCTAATACTTTCTCAGTTATATTTACGGATTCGCTCGCAAATACAGCTTGTTGAACGATTAAATCATAGCCCTCGCTTTCGGCAATTTCTATTATAGCTTCAGTGACGATTCGCTGTAGTTTTTTCAATTCTTCGTTTCGACGAATATTGTAGTCCTCTTTAAATTCTTGTTGTAGACGTTTAAGTTTTCGCCGCGCAGTCTGGACATCTAACTGACGTTTATCTATATCAACTTGCTTCATGACCAGCGCATTTTTATCTAGATCCGCCTCTATCTGCCGCAACTCTGCTCGTAATTCTCGAATCTCACGATCACGTGGGCTGAACTCTTTCTCCAAACCCTGCAAAGACTTCTCACCTTGCGGTGCTGTTTCAACCAGCTTTACAGCATCTACAAACCCTATTTTAGGAGACTGCGCGAAAGCCGACCCCGCAAATAGAAATATACAAATAAAAATAGTGCGAAAAATCATACTACAAAATACCTAACTAGTTATCTGAAAAGTGCGCCCAACGAAAGTTGAAATTTTTCAACGTCGTCTCCTGCTTCTTCGTTCAATGGAACACCGTAACTTATTGCTAATGGCCCAACAGGCGAAAACCAGTTAAAAGACAATCCGGCTGAAGCTCTCAACTCTCCAACATCTATACTTTCCTCAGAAGAAAACACCATCCCGCCATCTACGAAAATTCCAAGACGTTTATCTTTAGAATCGCTAGCACCCGGAACCGGAAACAGAAGCTCCGCATTTGCAGTAAATTTCTTGGATCCACCTATAGCCTCAGGCGTATTACCCGTATCCTGCGGCCCCAGAGAACGGGAGTTATAACCGCGCACTGAGCTTGGGCCACCTGCAAAGTAATTCTTGAAAAATGGTAGTCCACTGCTATCACCATAACCGTCTCCGTATCCCACATCACCCGCGACCTTAAATACGGTTTTCTTTCCTTTCGTAAGTGATTTATACCACGCTCCTCTCAACTCGACCTTATAGTATTCCAAATCACTCCCCGGAATCGATGTTTCAATGGATACACGACGCAAATAACCCTCTGTTGGAAAGAAAATACTATCCCGAGTGTCGCGACCGACACTCGCCAATAATTTAAGGTTATTACTTGACGGATTTGCAGTAATAAACGTGCTGAATTCAGGCGGGGTGTCTACTGTTTCCTCCAGATCAATTTGTTCAACATCTATTGTCAAATTTAACGAGTTAAATTCTGACATAGGAATTCTATAACCAATACCTGCTGAAATAGTATTGGCTACATACTCTGCGGTGTCTGCCTCTGCGGCATCAACTTCTCTCGCTGTAATATGAAAGTTTCGGCTAACACCACTCACAGTATGATAAGGGTTGTTATATTCTATTTCGTATAGCTTGGACACGCTCGAGTTATCTATACTCAAATTAAGTTCCTTACCGCTTCCAAACAAATTTTTTCGTTTAACACTCGCTTGAATCAGTACACCATCTCCATCTGAATAACCAATACCAAACAGAAAGCTACCCGTCGCTTTTTCAACGACGCTAACAATTAAGTCCAACTGATCGACTGAGCCAGGAACAGACTCTGTCTCGACACCAACTTCGTCAAAAAACTCAAGGCGCTGCAATCGAACGCGTGAGCGCCGAACTTTTGCTGCAGAAAACAAGGAACCTTCCAACTGTCGCAGCTCCCGGCGAATAACATCATCTCGCGTGGTAGTATTACCGGTAATTTCAATACGGCGAACGTAGACTTTGGGCCCAGGATCAATTGCAAATGTAAACCCAACTGCATTATTTTCGTTGTCAACATCGGTAACCGCATTAACTTTCACAAACGCGTATCCCAAATCAGCTAGATAACCCGCTATATCGGCTCGACTAGCCGCTACTTTTTGTCGGGAAAAAATTTCACCTGCGGAAGTCGTTACACGACTCTCCAACGCTTCCTGAGCGACACCTTCTACGGGCTGAACGTTTATGGATTTAATAACAAAACGTTGTCCTTCAGACACACTTATTGTTATGAAGATATCTTGTTTATTCTGGGAGAGAGATACATCGGTGCTATTAACCTTAAAATCGAGATATCCGTTATCCTGATAAAAACTACGCAGACTTTCAGTATCACCCCGAAGCTTTTCCTCCGAGAACTTGTCTTTTCGACTTAAAAACCCGAAAACACTGCTATCTGACAGAGCAAATTTATCGAGTAAGTCTTTTTCTTCAAAAGCCTCCTGTCCGATAATACGAATTTGCTTTATACGAGCCACCCGGCCCTCATCGATATCAATATCGACGGCTACTCTATTCAGTGTTCTTGGAGATATAGTTGCCTCCACCTGAGCGGAGTATCGACCACGGGAAAAATATTGACTCTTAATATCCTGCATTACGCGATCAAGAATGCTCTGATTAAAAATCCGACCTTCCGAAAAACCAGCACTATTAAGCGCCTCTTCCAACTGTTCAGAGCGAATATCCTTATTCCCATTAAACTTTACCGATGCCACAGATGGACGTTCAGCTACGGAAACGACCAACACATTCCCTTCTTGGCGCAACTCTACATCCGTAAAAAAACCGGTCTTAAAAAGTGCTTTTACAGCATCCGTTGTCAGGCTCTTATCCACCTCATCACCAACCTTTATCGGCAGATAATTAAAAACGGTGCCCGGCTGAATTCTTTGTAACCCCTCAACGCGAATATCGGAAACAATAAACTCACCTGCCGCACTTGCCAATGATGACAGAAAAACTAGTAGTAAAGTACCGAGCTTAATTTTACGCATTCTGTAAGATCTCTTGGTTTTGGTCTTTTGGTTACTTATTAAGAATAACACACCGTTTATCGAGTAATTTTAAGTATATGCCTTACTCAAACAACCGGAGTATATCATTGTAAAAGGCGATACCCATCAAACAAGCTAAAATTACTATACCGAGTTGTTGCCCCCAGATCATTACTCGTTCAGAAACAGGACTACCCTTCACTAATTCAATTGCATAATACAATAAATGCCCGCCATCCAAAACCGGAATGGGTAACAAATTGAGTACACCAAGACTGATACTAACGACAGCAAGAAAGGTCAAGAACGGTATCACCCCGATTTGCACCGTTTGCCCAGCATAATGCGCTATTGTTATTGGACCACTAAGATTTTTGACTGAAACCTCTAGCTTCAACATTCGGTAGAGCATCTTTAACGTTAACGCACTCATTAACCAAGTATTCTCTAACGATTTATAGACACGTGAACTGAACCCGAGCTCTGCAACAGCCAAAAACTCTGCTCCAGGCTCCGTGAATTGGGGTCCAATTCCTATTCGTCCAATAGTGGTACCATTTACTTCTATAGGCTCAGGTACAATAGTCAACCCAACCAATTCATCTTGACGTAACACTTCAAAACGAGTTTTTTGACTGGCTTTGGGCGTAACTTCCTTGACTAAGGTCGACCAGTTATCGACCTTAACGTCATTTATAGCTAGAATTTTGTCGCCAGCAAGCAATCCCGCATCACTTGCTGGGGACTCGGGTGACACACTTCCAACTATTGCGAGGAGAATGGGCAATTTGGGGCCGATTCCTAGTTGCGACTCTATCGCAGTAGGTGAAAAACTGCCAAGAAACCCCTCGGGTAATTGCAACTCCGCACTGTGTTCAGAACCGTCTTGGCGTTTTAAGGCGAACAGTATCGAATCGCCATCGAGCAAGCGATCCATCATATAGAGCCTGTGCTCACTCCACGTTTGAATCGGACGACCATCAATCGTTAATAACCGATCATCCATTTCGATGCCGGCGCGCTGAGCAATCGAGCTTTTAACCACCGTACCGACTACAGGCTGGAGTCCCTCAACACCAATGGTAAGTATGGTCCAATAAGCAATGATGGCAAAAAGAAAATTGAAGGCCGGTCCAGCAAGCACAACAGCCGTTCTCACCCAAAGCGGCTTCCGATTAAAGGCACGATGAGCTTCTTCAGGTAAAACATCACCCTCACCCTCATCCAGCATTTTCACAAAACCACCCAGGGGAATCATTGAAATTGCATATTCTGTATTATCACGACGACCAATTCGTGACCATAAAGGCTTCCCAAAGCCGATGGAAAACTTAAGCACCTTTACACCTAAACTTCTCGCAACCCAGAAATGCCCGAACTCATGGACAGTAACGAGGATACCGATGGCAAGAATGAAGCCAATAATGCTTGAAAAAAAGTCCACTAAACCACCCTTAACTCGTTTAATATTTCAATCAGAAGGTAATACCAGAAAGCAAACGAAACACCACATAACATCCGCTGTTAACCACTAAATTGTCTCTCAATTAACCCTTTCGACAACCGTCTAGCTTCTTCATCTACACTTAGAATTTGCTCCACTGAGCCATCCGAGATCATATCGATTGTATCTAATGTGAACTCTATTACAGTTGGAATATCCGTGAATCGAATTTGTAAATTTAGAAAAGCACCAACAGCGACTTCATTTGCAGCACTTAAAACAATTGGTGCAATTCCACCTGCTTCCGCGGCCTCTCGCGCGAGCCGCAGACACGGAAAACGGTCAAGATCAGGTTCTTCAAACTCGAACGGTGAACATTTCGTAAAATCAAGTTTTTCGGCCCCTGAAGTTATCCGTTCCGGATATGCCAACCCGTAGGCTATAGGAATCCGCATATCCGGAGATCCTAGTTGAGCCAAATATGAGCCATCTATGTATTCTACCATCGAATGTATTGCACTCTGTGGGTGGATTACCACACGTACATCACTCGGGTGCATAGAAAATAAAATACATGCCTCTATTAGCTCTAATCCCTTGTTCATTAAAGTCGCAGAATCTACGGAAATCTTGGTTCCCATAGACCAATTAGGATGGGCAATGGCTTGTGCTGGCGTCACATGGGCTAACTCCACTTTGGAAAACGTTCGAAACGGCCCACCAGAGGCGGTTAAAAGCAAACTAGAAACCGATTTTTCCGGAAGATCAAGTCGTTCGCGCTGCGGTAAACATTGCAAAATTGCATTATGCTCACTGTCTAAAGGGACCAGTGTTGCGCCAGATGCTTGGGCTCGAAGAATAATCGATTGACCCATCATGACCAATGGCTCTTTGTTTGCAATTAACACCTTTTTACCGGCATCGATAGCGCTTAACGTGGGTAGAAGTCCAGCCGCACCGACAATTCCTGTAACCACCACATCTACATCAGGGTGAGAGCAAACCGAATGAAATGCAACTTCCCCATAAATAACTTTAGTATCTAAAGAATCGAGTTTAATTCGTTTTTCCAAACACTCGGCAGCAAGACGATCCACTGTAACGGCATAAATCGGTTTAAATCGTCTACAAATCTCGGCCAGCTTATCTATTCTTTGATTTCCCGAAACCGCAAACAAATCAAACTTATCAGAATGTTGAGCGATAATATCAAGTGTGCTATCACCAATTGAACCGGTTGCACCTAAAACAGTCACCGCATTTTTTTTTCTCGAGGAAGTCACAAAGTTTACGCGGAATAGATTGAAATAATTAAAAGTGTAAATATGGGTGCTGCTGCGAGCACTCCGTCTACTCTATCCAACATACCACCATGCCCCGGCAGAATCGAACCGCTATCTTTCGCATTTGCATGACGTTTAATATAACTCTCGAAAAGATCACCCACGACAGAAATTAGCCCACTAAAAATACATATTCCTAACCAAAACATTAACGCGACGGAAAATTGTTCAAAGCCAAAGTAACCGAATATTACAGAGATTAGTGCAGTTGAAAATACACCTCCCCACAAGCCCTCCCATGTTTTATTTGGGCTAACATCCGCAGCTAGTTTCGTCTTTCCGAATTTCTTCCCGGAGAAATACGCTCCAATATCAGCCGACCATACTATTAAGAACAAGGTCCAAACTAGAAATTGACCGTCTAGAATTCCAACGCCGTTACGCAGAAGCAGCAAAGATGCGTAGCATGACGGTATAAAGAGAAGGCCCAGTACAACTTGGATGGACAAACTTACCCGTATGATTTGACCGGCCACAAACATACAGACAATTACGACCCACAGAGCACTTCCTATAATTGACATCATCATGCCCCCCGAGGGGAATTGCATCCATACCAATGTCATAGCGACTACTGAAAGAAATGTAAAAAAACTTGTTTTTACTCTATTTTTCTTGAAGCATAACGATCCCCACTCCCAAGCGGCAATCGAAGAAATAAGCAGCATAGCGACTGCAAACCCGGAAGAATCGAGCACATTTAGAAGCACGACAAATCCGACCAACAGAAAAACTGCGGTTACAACACGAGTTCTTAACATAAAATCATGTACTCCATTATTTTATGGCACCAAACGTCATCTGCACCTGCAGGCAATCATCTCTCAACTCGATCATGATTGCTAAATTAAGCACTCTATAAGTGGCGTTACGCATTTTTACAGAATTTGCTCACCGGTCCGACCAAATCTTCGTTGACGACCAGCGAACGAACTTAAGGCTAGATCAAGTTGGATTTCATCAAAATCAGGCCATAAAACATCAGTAAAATATAGTTCGGTATAAGCAAGTTGCCAAAGTAAGAAATTACTTATTCGAGTCTCGCCCCCCGTCCGAATAAACAAGTCGGGATCAGGTATCCCTGCTGTACTCATAGCTTCTGCCACCAACTGTTCTGTTATGTCAGCGACCAAAAGATCACCAGATGCTATTTTAGCGGCCAAAGCACGAGCAGCTTCCGCCACATCCCAACGTCCACCATAATTAATAGCAACGGTAAGAGTAAGTTTTTTATTATCGAAAGTTAATGACTGTGCATGGGCAACTAATTTCTGAATACGCGCACCGAAACTATCTAAATCGCCAATTATTTTAAGCTGCACACCATTTGCATGCAGTTTCTGTACTTCATTTTCCAAAGTGCTCACCAATAGTTCCATCAGAAAATCGACTTCGGATCTAGGCCGACGCCAATTTTCACTACTAAAAGCGAACAAAGTCAGATACTCGATTCCACGCTGACCACAGAAATCGACTATATTGCGGACGCTCTCAACGCCCCTTCTATGTCCAGCAATACGAGGGCGGCCTTTATTCTTCGCCCAGCGACCATTGCCATCCATTACTATTGCGATATGTCTCGGTAACAACGTTATTGTCATCCGCGTAGTGAAGAATTTTTGCCGTGTAGAGTTTTCGTATAAGTTAATCTTACTAAATTCATTCCACTACAACTAGATTTCCATAACCTCGTTTTCCTTCTCGGTAACAACTTCATCAATTTTTTTGACGAACCGGTCAGTTAATTGCTGTATCTTCTCTGAACCGCGCTTTTCATCATCCTGAGAGATCTCTTTTTCCTTAGTTAATTCTTTTATGTCACTAAGAGCATCCCTGCGTATATTCCTTATGGCTATCTTTCCGTTTTCTCCTTCTGATCGGACAATTTTAGTCATTTCCTTGCGTCGATCTTCAGTTAACGCCGGCAGTGGAATACGTATGATTTCACCCGCGGTGATAGGATTGAGACCTAAATTTGATTCCATAATAGCTTTTTCTATGAGCGGAACCATATTCTTTTCCCACGGGCTTACTGATAGCGTTCGTGCATCAGAAACACTTACCGTAGCAACTTGGCTAATAGGTGACGGTGTACCGTAGTAGTTTACATTAACGTGATCGAGCAAAGAAGGTGTCGCTCGCCCGGTTCGAATTCTAGCCAGGTCCAATCGCGTACTTTCGATTGTTTTGCCCATTCGTAACTCTGCGTCTTCGTAAATTTCGTCCAGCATTTTGGTCTACCTTTGGTTAGTTTTCCTGACAATCCGATTCATGGATGAGCGTGATATAGAATTCACAAGATTAATGGATCAATGTACCCTCGTCCAACCCAAAAACAACTTTCTTGATAGAGTCTTCACGAGCAAGATCAATCACGCGGATCGGCATCTTGGACTCTTCACACATTGCAAATGCTGTGGTGTCCATCACAGCAAGACGTTTTTCAATAATCTCAGAAAAACTCAACGCTTGAAATCGTGTGGCTTCAGGATATTTCTCGGGGTCTGCTGAATACACACCATTTACCCTAGTCGCTTTTATTAGGATATCGGCATCGCATTCCACCGCACGAAGAGCGGCTGCGCTATCGGTCGTAAATAGAGGGTTACCAGTTCCGCCACCAAAAACCACAACTTCTCCTTGAGAGATTCGGGTTCTAGCTTTTTTTGCGGAAAAACCTTCCACCAAACTATCAATAGGAATTGATGACAGCACGGACACATTTACACCGTGGCCACGAATTGCATGCCCAATAGCTAGCGCATTCATTACCGTTGCCAACATACCGATATGATCGGCTCCAACACGATCGCAACCAGGAAGGCCCGACGCCAAACCTCTAAAAAAATTGCCACCACCAACGACAATCCCCAACTCAACTCCAAGTTTGCTGAGAATCGCAATATCAGTGGCCATTTTATTGATAACCTCAGTATCGTAGCCCTGCCCAGCAGGGCCGCCTAGCGCTTCACCGCTAAGCTTGAGCAATGCACGCTTGTAAACAATCTTATTTGTCATTTTACTGAGCCGACCAAATCGATCTAAAACGTAATTAGGTGCCCTGAGCTTGTGACATAACTTCTGCCACAAAATCATCCTCCTTCTTTTCAATTCCTTCACCGACTTCAAATCGTTGGAAAAGAACGGTGGATGCCGATGATGCCTTAAGCAATTGCCCAACGGTTTGATCTGGGTTTTTTACAAACGCCTGTCCCGTAAGGGTAATTTCAGCCAAATACTTTCGAATTCGGCCCTCAACCATTTTTTCCATGATGTTTTCTGGCTTTCCGCTGGCGCGAGCCTGTTCCATAAAAATATGACGTTCTTTAGCTAAGCTATCAGCAGGCACTCCGGAGTCATCAACACTTACCGGATTCGACGCCGCAACATGCATGGCGACATCTTTAGCTAAGCTGGCGTCACCACCATTATTCTTAACCAAAACACCAATTTTACTGCCGTGAAGATATCCGTTAATGACTTCGTCACCCGATGATTCAAGGGTTACAAATCGTCTAATTGAAATATTTTCTCCGATTTTTCCACCTACCAGCGCTTTACGAATTTCCTCTACAGATTCACCACCATCCACTAATGGCAAAGACATGAGTTTGGCAGTATTCTCTGGCAGATCTGAAGCAATACGAGCCGCGACGGCGTTAACGAAATCATTAAACGGGTCGCCTTTCGCGACAAAGTCCGTTTCACAGTTCACTTCAAGCATAACTCCGGTTTTTCCATCAGCCGAAATGTTATGCACAATAACGCCTTCTGCAGCAACGCGAGCCGATTTTTTATCTGCACTTGCCGCACCTTTTTTACGCAGCAATTCAACCGCAGCCTCTTGGTCGCCATCAGTTTCACTTAGTGCTTTCTTGCACTCCATCATACCGGCGCCGGTTCGTTCACGAAGTTCTTTTACCATACTTGCTGTAACAGCCATGGGGTCACCTAACTCAAATTTCTGAATGTTTTAAAGATTTCAGGGATTAACCCGAAATGCGCTCCTCAAAGAGCGCATTTAATATTTATCACAAGTCACCTAAGAGGTAACCCGTGCTAGCACTGTCGAATCTTAGCCGGGAGCTTGAGACTCTGCTTCTACAACAGCGGCCTCGGCTACGGCTAATGGTGCAACAGCCTCCTGAATTTCAACATACTCGTCGTTAACATCCCCTTCCACTGTAATTTGGCCTGATTGGCGACCAGTAATAATCGCATCAGCAACCTCACCTAAATACAATCGAATCGCACGAATAGCATCATCATTCCCAGGAATTACATAATCCACGCCATCGGGTGAACTATTAGAATCGACTACCGCGACAACCGGAATACCCAGTTTATTTGCTTCTTTTACAGCGATATATTCGTGGTCGACATCAACAACAAACAAAACATCAGGAAGGCCGTTCATATCCTTGATACCGGCAAGACTGCGCTCTAATTTCAAACGCTCGCGCTCCATGCGCAATCCTTCCTTCTTATTAATTCGGCTATAGCCCGTTTCAGCTTTTAGAGCATCTAACTCTTTTAGACGGGATACAGATTTACGTACTGTTTTAAAGTTAGTCAACATACCACCGAGCCAACGATGATTCACATATGGAGCCCCGCAGCGATCTGCGTGCTCTTTAACAAGCTTACTCGCCTGTCGCTTTGTGCTAACAAATAATATATTTCCACGATCAGAAGCGACTTTCCCTAAATAGTTCAAGGCTTCTTTGAACATAGGTAAAGAATGCTCAAGATTGATTATGTGTATTTTGTTACGACTACCGAAAATGTAGGATTTCATTTTCGGGCTCCAGTAGCGGGTTTGATGTCCGAAATGAACACCTGCTTCCAATAGCGCGCGCATAGTAATGTCTGACATAAAATTTTCTCCGTTCGGGTTTGGACCTGGTACAAATCGACCTCACCGACCCCATATTACTGGAGCACCCGGGCAGATACATAAAATTTGTACGCGAGATAAAAGGGGCGCGAAGTATACAACATATATTCGCCACCGCGAAACTTTTAGTTCATTATTGTAAACACCACGAATAAGTGTGCTTTTTTTAAATTTCGTTACCTAGACACACCAATTAGTCGGTAAAATCACCCCTGAAGCGTGTCACGCCACATACCTTTTGGAGAAAAAGAACTTGACCATCACCCTAAAGACCCCCGAAGAATTAGAGCAAATGCGCGTTGCTGGAAAACTAGCATCAGAAGTACTGGATTTGATTGGCCCGCACGTACAAGCAGGGATTACCACAGGTGAGCTTGATCGCATTTGTCACGAGCACATAACTGAAGTTCAAGATGCAATTCCTGCGCCCCTTAACTATCGTGGGTTTCCCAAATCAATTTGTACCTCTATAAATCATGTTATCTGTCATGGGATACCCGGTGATAAGAAACTAAAAAATGGCGATATTATTAATATCGATATAACAGTCATTAAGAATGGTTTTCATGGTGACACCAGCAGAATGTTTACGGTAGGCAAGCCGTCTATCAGAGCACAGCGACTTATTAGCATTTGTTACGATTCGATGATGCGTGGCATAGAAATTGTTCGTCCCGGCATCCAGCTTGGCGATATCGGACATGTAATTCAAAGTTTTGCGGAGAACGCCGGCTTTTCAGTGGTTAGAGAATATTGTGGTCATGGTATTGGACGAGTCTTTCACGAAGACCCGCAAATTCTCCACTACGGACGGCCGGGCACCGGGCTGGCTGTAAAGGAAGGCATGACATTTACAGTAGAACCAATGCTCAACGCCGGCAGGAAAGAAACCCGTCTATTGGCTGATGGCTGGACGGTTGTTACCCGAGACCATAGCTTAAGCGCTCAATGGGAGCATACGATTGCCGTGACCGCGAATGGGTTTGAGATACTCACGACCAGCGACTTAAACAATACGGCTGTTAATTCATCACAGTAATGAAAGCGAAACTGAGTCGTCGCGAACTTCTCGATGTTGAGCTACTCGTATCACAGGCACATCAAGCCGAAAATACAGTTCAACCATTTAAGGAAGCCTATCAGGAAGGACGTAATCTTCTGCACGAATTCCATCTATCCGGGGGAACAGCGTCTTCGGTGGTTGAAAACAATACGTGGCTAGTTGATCAATTACTTCATGTAACTTGGGATATTATAAGTTCCCAGCATAATATCGGAAATGGAGTCGCATTACTCGCCGTAGGTGGTTATGGTCGATCCGAGTTGCATCCGTATTCCGATATTGACCTACTTATTCTTTTCGAGCGCTCAGCTAGCCCGGCTGAAACGGCGTTTGCCGAACATCTCGTGCGGTTCATGTGGGATATCGGACTTGAGGTGGGTCACAGTGTTAGAACAATCAAAGAGTGTTTCATTGAGGCCAAGAAGGACCTTACGGTAATAACTAATCTCTTAGAAGCACGCCATTTGAGCGGTGACGAATCTTTGCAAGAAAAACTCACAAAACGAATTTCGGCGACAAATCTTTGGCCGGTTAAGAGGTTTTTCGAACATAAACGTAATGAACAACTTGATCGCTATGCACGATTTGAAGATACATCCCATAATCTAGAACCAAACATCAAGGAAGGACCCGGTGGATTGCGAGATATCCACACTATAGTGTGGGTAACCCGCCGATATTTTGAAACCGGAAGTTTACATGACCTTGTGGAACAAGGATTCCTGCGCGAAGACGAGTATCGTGCGCTAATTCGGGGCCGAAACTTTCTCTGGCGACTTAGAAACAGTCTGCACTTTCTTGCCAGACGTCGTGAAGATCGACTAATTTTTGATTATCAACGTGAAATAGCGAGGGAATTTGGCTATCAAGACATGCCCGGTGATCTTGCAGTAGAGCAGCTAATGAAACGCTACTACCGGGCCGCCAAGGAGCTTCATTTACTCAATGAAATTCTTCTCCAACACTTTCAGGAAGTGATTCTCAAGCGCGGACACAAAAAACCAATACCAATAAACCGCAGATTTCGCAAGGTAGACGGCTTTCTGGAAGTTGTATCAGACAAAATATTTGATCAACATCCTTATGCCCTGATCGAATTATTTGTTGTGCTGCAGCAAGACCCCGACATTATTGGCGTTCGGGCACAAACAATCCGTTTAATACGCAGTAATTTATCTCAAATAAATGCTGAGTTTCGAAAAGATTTACGCTGCCGGTCGCTGTTCGCCGAAATTTTTCGACAAAGCACTGGACTTACCCATACGCTGCGAAAAATGAACAGCTATGGCGTCTTGGGCGCCTATCTGCCTGAATTCGGACGAGTCGTGGGACAAATGCAGCATGATCTTTTTCATGTGTATACCGTCGATGCCCATCTCCTTTTCGTGGTGAGGAACTTAAGACGGTTTGCGGTAACCAAACATCATCATGAATTCCCTCTGGCCAGTGATATTATTACAAATTTGCACAAGCCATTTCGACTTTACCTTGCTGGTTTATTACACGATATTGCCAAAGGACGCGGTGGTGATCACTCAATCCTCGGAGAAAAGGATGCTTTTAAAATTTGCAGTCGTCATGACCTAAGTGACTATGATTCCCATTTTGTAGCATGGCTTGTCAGAAATCATCTATTGATGTCTTGGACAGCGCAAAAACAGGATATTGATGATTCTGCTGTGGTCGTCAAATTCGCGTCCGAGGTCGGTGATCAGGAGCATCTGGATAATTTATATCTACTTACTATCGCAGACATCAGAGCTACTAGCCCCCATGTATGGAATAGCTGGAAAGGACAGCTATTACAGAATTTGTATCTTGCCACCCGTCATGCACTGAAACTGGATTTTAGCGAACAAATAAATTTAGGGGAAAAAGTTACTGAAATTCAGAACACCGTGCTCAATTCCTTGCCGCGAGCGGTGCGTAATAGGCCCGCAGCATCAGAATTCTGGCATCTATTCGAACAGGATTATTTCATCCGCACCAAACCAGATACTATCCGATGGCATACCGATACCATACTGAATCGTCAAGCGAGCGATATACCCTTGGTTGAAATACGCTTTCAAAACAATCTCGATGTGTTGCAGTTTTTAGTATTTGCGCCTTATTCCGGCAACCTGTTTGCCAATGTGGCGGGTGCCTTCGAAAGCCTTGGATTAAATATTGCAGATGCTCGGCTGCATCGATTGAAATCAGGAATGATATTATTGGTTTTTCTTGTTTTGACAACTCAAAATACAGATGTTCGCGGTTCAACGCTGTCCATTCTATCCAAAGATTTACGTACGAATATTCTGCAGCCGCACGCTCGCAGCAAAGCCAGAAAACGTTTGCCACGAAAACTAAAACATTTCGATATCGATACTGTGATCGCAATCAGCTCACACCCATCTGGAAAATACTCAACGATGGAACTAATAACCCGTGATCGTCCAGGGTTACTCCACGTCGTAGCTAATGGATTGTTGATGTGTAAAGTAGAACTGGTATCCGCTCGGGTTAGTACCTTCGGTGAAAAAGTAGAAGATATTTTTATGATTACAGATCGCGATGGACAGCCTATTGAAGATTCCTCCCAAATCAATGCCATAAAGGCTAAAATCGAGAATCTATTGTCCGTCGAAACTAAATAATCGTAAACTATTTACTACCGCGGTTTAATTTATAAAGATTGGGACACAAAAGCGATGAGTTTTTACTCATCAAACTTAGCAAAATAATTTTGGTTTACAGCATTGGAACAATACATGAGCGACTTGCAAAACACGATTGAAGAGGCATTTGAACGACGTGCCGAGATTACACCCACTAGTGTCGATAAAGGGACTAGAAATGCAGTTCTGGACACTCTCAACCAACTTGATGCCGGCACTGTGCGAGTAGCGGAGAAAAAGAATGGCGAATGGGTCGTAAATCAATGGCTTAAAAAGGCAGTTCTATTATCTTTTCGCATCACCCCAAATCGACTAATGAGCGATGGGCATACTCACTATTGGGATAAGATAGATAGCAAATTTAGCAATTTTAAATCCGCAGACTTTGAGCAGGCGGGATATCGCGTCGTACCTCCCGCCAATGTTCGACATGGTGCTTATATTGCACCCGGCGTAGTATTGATGCCGAGTTATGTCAATTTTGGCGCATATGTTGATGAAGGAACGATGGTCGACACCTGGGCTACCGTTGGCTCTTGCGCCCAAATTGGTAAAAATGTTCACCTTTCTGGTGGCGTAGGAATTGGTGGTGTACTGGAACCCCTTCAAGCGGGCCCGACAATCATTGAAGATAATTGTTTTATCGGAGCACGAAGCGAAGTCGTAGAAGGCGTGATAATCGGGCAAGGGGCGGTAATTTCGATGGGTGTTTTTATTGGTCAAAGTACCCGTATTTTAAATCGTGAAACAGGTGATGTAACTTACGGATATGTCCCACCAGGATCCGTAGTAGTTTCCGGCTCAATGCCATCAGCCGATGGTACACACAGTCTTTACTGCGCTGTTATTGTCAAACAGGTTGACGAAAGAACTCGATCTAAAGTCGGTGTGAATGAATTACTTAGGAATATTTAATTCAAATTAAAGGATGAAATTATGAGCGGCAATGTAGTTCTTGAAATGGCTTGTGGATCAGATACCGGCCGTGTGAGAGCACGCAACGAGGACCACGTTCGAATTATTCCCGATCTAAATCTCGGTATCCTTTCAGATGGGATGGGAGGACACAAAGCCGGAGATGTTGCGAGCCAGATTGCGGTAGATTTAATCGGTGACTTTTGGGAAGAGGCAGCAACAGCGAGTCACGGTGGGTGGTATCTCACAGGTCCGCAACGAAGCGACACACTAATTAACGCCGTTTCCAAAACGAACGAGCAAATTTACACCATGTCTCGTAATAATCCGGAATTTCAAGGTATGGGTGCAACGGTAATTGCCGCTCATTTTGACAGGGATGGTATTTGCGCAATACATCTCGGTGATTCTAGGCTGTACCGATTTCGCCGGGGTCAGCTCCTGCAAATGTCAACAGATCATACTCATGCACAGGAATCCGTTCGACTTGGTCTTATTTCTGCGGAAAATGCAAAGGGGGGTTATGGATGGAACTTATTATTGAAAGCGCTTGGAGTTGATGCTTCCATAGAACCCGATTTGATCATGGCTCCACTGGAAGTAGGCGATATTTACTTAATGGGTTCTGACGGTCTAACTGATCCAATCAGCGATGACGACATTAGAAACCGGATTGCACTTGGCGGTAATGACTTAGAAGAAATTATTGAGGAGTTAATCGAACTGACAAACCAGAGTGGTGGTCCCGATAATATTTCAATTCTAATGGCACGAGTTGTATCCCTGGACTAGTATCACAAAACGTCGAGAGCGTCTGATAACCGAGCCACAGGAACAACCTCTATATCGAGCCCTTTTGTTGCAGTCTGATTAGCACGCGGCACTATAGCGCGTGTAAAACCCAGTTTTGCCGCTTCCCGCAAACGCTCTAATCCACCTTGAACAGGGCGAACCTCCCCCGATAACCCAAGCTCACCAAACACCAGTAGATCCCTAGATAATGGTTTATCAGTAAAGCTGGACAAAACCGCCAGAATTACAGCCAGATCAACACCGGGCTCAGTAACCCTAACACCTCCTACTAAATTCACGAAAACATCTTGGTCACCGACACTATAGCCAGCATGTTTATGCAGAACGGCTAATAACATACTTAATCGATTTTGATCTAAGCCGAGCGCCAGTCTTCTTGGATTACCCAGATTACTCTGATCCACCAGAGCCTGAACTTCCAGCAATAATGGACGCGTACCTTCCCAGGTTGCAAAGGCCACACTTCCAGATGAAGACTCAGTGTCTCGGCTCAAGAAAATACCTGACGGATTGGAGACGTCTTTTACGCCACTACCCGTCATCGCAAACACTCCTATTTCATTTACGGCGCCAAACCGGTTCTTAATGCCGCGCAATAAACGAAAACGACTTGATTTATCGCCTTCAAAATAAAGCACTGTATCGACCATATGCTCCAGTATTCGGGGCCCAGCTAACGCACCGTCTTTCGTTACATGGCCAACTAGGATAATTGTGCAATTATTTTGCTTTGCAAGCATCACTAATCGAGATGCAGACTCCCGCACTTGTGAGACACTGCCCGGTGCAGAACTAATATCCTCGCTAATTAGAGTCTGGATTGAATCGACGACGACAATGCGAGGCTTGTGCGTTTTTATCGTTTGAATAATCTCAGAAACATTATTTTCCGCGAGCATTTGCATATCAGCATCCCGACAACCTAAACGCTCAGCATGAAGTGCTACTTGTTGCAACGATTCCTCGCCGGTTATATACAACACGGGTTGTTGCTTATTTACATTATTCAGGGTTTGTAACAACAAAGTTGATTTTCCAATCCCCGGGTCACCACCTATTAGAACAACTGCGCCGGGCACGAACCCCCCTCCCAGCACACGATCAAGTTCTTGGGAACCAGACCCGAAGCGGACCACATCTTCAGCTTTAATATCGGCCAATCGGGTAGGAGATTGCTTTTTTTGCCCAATACTCCGCCCTGCATGCTGGCTTCGCTCCTGCACAAACTCGTCGAGCGTATTCCATTGTCTGCAATGCTGGCATTGACCATTCCATTTGGAATGCTCCCCACCACATTCACGACATACAAAAGCAATTTTAGGTGTAGCCATAAACGTCCCGGGTAATTCGTTTTCCTAGATTACAAAGTATTTCGTATGATGACACACCACTGGCATTCTCGATGGATTCGATGCAAACATTAGGTCCGACTAACTCCACCTCATTGTCGACCCGTAAAAATTCTTTACCCGTAACATCGACAGTCATGGAATCCATAGAGATTTGGCCAACTACAGGTACCAATTCACCATTTACAAAAACGTTACTTCCAGGGGCGTGACGGGGATAACCATCACCGTAACCACATGGTAACACGGCAAGTGTTGTGTCCCGTGAAGCTACCCATCCTGCGCCATATCCAACAGTATGCCCGGCAGGAATATTTTTCAGTGTCAAAATTCGTGTTGTTAACCCCATGACCGGTTGTAATCCATACTCGTAACCCGCCTTATCAGGAATTGGCGATATTCCGTACAATGAAAGTCCAGGACGTACACAATCCAAATGTGTTTTCGGCCAAGCTAGTAATGCAGCTGAATTAGCTATCGATTTTAAGCAGTCGTGCTCGTCTGTAGCTAAAAGGAATTTCTGATACTGCTTCTCCGTAAAGCAACTCTCCAGATCATTTGCACAGGAAAAATGACTCATTATTTGAACGTTACCGAGAACACTAGTGCGATTTAAAAGTTCATAGACTGCACCACATTCTTCTGGCAGAAATCCAAGTCGACCCATACCCGTATCCATTTTTATGACAATAGAAGGTAATTGATTCACTACATCCTTCACCAGATGTAACTGCTTTGAACTATGGATTACTGGGGAGAGATTGTGCGTCACAAGCTCAGAAACATCCAACTGCGAATCAAAATCAGACAATATATATACCGGACGTGTGATACCGGCTAGGCGTAATTCAACACCTTCATCGACACTTGCTACAGCAAACTCTTCTACGTCAGGCTCAAGCCACCGTGCTATTGTTACGGCACCATGACCATAGGCATCGCACTTTACAACAGCACGAAGCACGGGAGCCGTCGAAAACTGACGCAGAACTCTTACATTAGTTAATAACGCACTGCGATCAAGAGTCAACCTGACACGCACACTCACTAGTAATCCCCAACAAATTCCGGTGACGCAAAGTTTTCGAATCTTGTATATTCTCCAAGAAAAGTCAGTCGACAAGTGCCTGTTGGTCCGTTTCGCTGCTTTCCTATAATAATCTCGGCAACGCCTTTGTCCTGAGTATCTTCGTTATAAACTTCATCTCGGTAAATGAAGAGAATTACATCGGCATCTTGCTCAATTGCACCAGATTCCCTCAAGTCTGACATTATGGGTCTTTTGTTTGGGCGTTGTTCCAGACTTCTATTAAGCTGAGATAGTACCATTACCGGGACATGTAACTCTTTGGCCAGAATTTTCAATCCACGGGTTATATTCGAAACTTCGATAGCTCGATTATCTTGGCTTTCTGCCGCCTGCATAAGCTGTAGGTAATCGATTACAATTAGCCCTAGATTACCATGCTCTCGTATTAGTCGACGAGTTCTGGATCGTAGATCCAATGGAGACAAAGCCGGCGTATCATCGATAAAAATTGAGGACTGATTTAGCAAACCCACTGCCGACGTAAGTCGCGGCCAATCATCAGTGCCAAGTTTACCCGTTCGCACCTTATGAGCATTTATACGCCCCAGTGAAGAAATCATTCTCAGCGCTAATTGCTGACCGGGCATTTCCATACTAAATACCGCGACAGGCAATTTAGTACCGACGGCAACATTTTCTGCCACATTCATAGCAAAACTCGTTTTACCCATTGAGGGCCGCCCTGCCACAACAATTAAGTCGGAACGTTGAAGTCCCGATGTCATATTATCAAGATCCTTGAAGCCACTGGAAATACCGGTAAGCGCCTCGTCCGATTCATACAACTCTTCTATACGATCGATTGCTCCAGTCAATAGCCCCTGAATAGAGACAAATCCGCCTTCATCCCGTCGATTATTTTGAGTCAGCTCGAAGATAGTCTGTTCAGCAAAGTCCAACACCTCATTAGCACTGCTACCATCAGGATGATAAGCCTTAGTTGCAATATCAGTCGCACGATTAATTAGCTTTCGGAGCAGTGACCGCTCATGAACAATACGGGCATAGGTAACTAAATTAGCAGTACTTGGTGTATTTTTCGCCAGAAAACCTAGATAAGCAAGACCGCCAATCTCTTCCAACTGTTCATTCTTTTGTAGGCATTCAGATGCTGTTACTACATCAACAGGGTCCTGATTCTCGTGTAATTCTTGAATCGCCTTAAATATATTGCGATGGTGCCTGCTATAAAAATCGTCGGATGAAACAATCTCACTTACGTCGTCCCAACGACGATTATCCAACAACATACCGCCGAGCACCGACTGCTCAGCTTCTAGAGCTTGCGGCGGTAATTTGACTTCGGAATCGCTATTAAATGTGGCCAATATAAAACTCGGTAAAGTACATCTGATAAGAACACATAATCCTATCAAAAATCGTTGATACAAAAACAAAAAAAACCGCTCGGACAACAATGTCCTAGCGGTTTTTCAATCCAAATAACCTAATTGTTCGATAATTCGATACGAAAAACAATAATTAGGATTGTGCTTCCTCTGCTACAACTTCAACAGCTACTGTAAACCTAACTTCAGGGTGCAAAATAACTTCTATATCATATGCCCCCAATTCTTTAATCGGTCCATCCGGCATTGTAACTTCCGAACGTTCAATGACCACGTCACTCGTTGAAAGCGCTTCGGCAACATCATTAGGCGTAACCGAACCAAAAAGGTGTCCTTCTTCATTAGCAACTAGTCGAGCTAAATTAATTGAACGAACGGCAAGATCTGCACGGGCTTTACTTGACGCCAATCGTTCTTTAGCTGATTTTGCTAATTCCTTGCGTCGTTCTTCAACCTGAGCTTTCGCCTCACCGGTTGCAGGTACGGCTTTCTTCTGTGGAATTAAGTAATTACGAGCATATCCAGGCTTAACATTCACTAAATCACCTAGGTCTCCTAGGTTTTGAATGCGATCCAATAAAATAATTTCCATCGATATTCCTCTAGTGTTGATCACAATACGGCAGTAACGCCAGGAACCGTGAACGTTTTACAGCGGTAGATAATTGTCGCTGATAGCGAACTTTAGTTCCTGTATTACGACTCGGAATAATCTTTCCGGTTTCTGTTAAAAAGCCTTTTAATAGATCAATATCTTTATAATCTACCTCGGTAATACCCTCGGCAGTAAACTTACAAAATTTTCTACGTCTTTGAAATCTGGCCATTATAGAGTCTCCTCTGCGGGTTCATCAGCATCTACTGCTGCTTCGGCGGGTGCTTCTGTTATAAGCTCTGGTTCGGCATCTAAACTTGCAACTTCTTCGGTTGCAGATTCTGCTGAATCAGTTCCTGCTTCTGCTGATTCGGTGACTGCTTCCTCTGATTCAGCATTTTCAGTTAACATTGGCGAAGGATCGGTTACCGCACGATCCATTTTAATGATCAGATTACGAATTACTGCATCATTAAATTTGAATAAGTTTTTAATTTCATCCAATGTTTCCTGATCGCATTCAATATTCACCATAACATAATGGGCTTTATGAACTTTTTCGATCGGGAAAGCTAATTGGCGTCTGCCCCAGTCTTCTTCACGATGCACAACACCGCTCCGACTTTCGATTAGGGTTTTATATCGTTCCATCATTGCTGGAACTTGTTCGCTCTGGTCAGGATGGACCAGAAACACAATTTCATAGTGTCGCATAGAGTACTCCCTATGAGTGATGCCGCCTAAATATGAGTACGGCAAGGAGAAAAGGAAAGGCGCGCGATTTTAATTTTAATCGCGCGTTAAATCAAGTGCTTTTGCGGTTACTTCCATAAATTATCGGAAGGCCAAATTTTTATCAGAGACTTTGACTATTTTCAACAAGATCATCAACCACAGCAGGATCAGCGAGCGTACTAGTGTCACCCAGGCTATCAAGCTCTTTAGCAGCAATTTTCCTGAGTATACGTCGCATGATTTTCCCAGAACGAGTCTTCGGCAATCCGGGAGCCCACTGAATCAAATCAGGGGAAGCAATTGGACCAATCTCTGATCGGACTAGTTTCACAAGTTCTTTCTTCAATTCATCCGTAGATTCGACACCCACCATCAACGTAACGTACGCATATATGCCCTGCCCTTTAATTGGATGGGGGAATCCTACTACCGCTGCTTCAGCAACTGATTCGTGGAGGACTAACGCGCTTTCAACCTCAGCGGTGCCCATTCGATGTCCAGAAACATTTATTACATCATCTATTCGGCCGGTAATCCAATAATAGCCGTCTTCATCACGCCGAGCGCCGTCTCCAGTGGTATAAAAGCCAGGATACATAGAAAAGTAGGTATCAATGAATCGTTGATGATCTCCATAAACTGTTCTCATTTGTCCTGGCCATGAGTTTTTGATCACTAAATTACCACTCACTGCACCTTCCAGCTCCCTACCTTCGGCATCAAGCAGCGCAGGCTGGACTCCGAAAAACGGTAATGTAGCAGAGCCGGGCTTTTGGCCAATGGCTCCGGGTAATGGTGATATCAGAATCCCTCCGGTTTCTGTTTGCCACCATGTATCCACAATGGGACATCTCTCTTCGCCTATAATGTGGTGATACCACTCCCAAGCCTCAGGATTAATAGGCTCACCAACTGTACCTAGAACCTTAAGACTGGAACGACTAGTAGATTTGACCCATTCATCTCCCTGACTCATTAGTGCTCTAAGAGCAGTAGGCGCTGTATAAAAAATATTAACTTGATGTTTATCTACAACCTGCCAAAACCGGGAGGCATCAGGATAGGTCGGAACACCTTCGAACATTAATGTGGTAGCACCGTTTGCCAGAGGACCATAAACGATATAAGAGTGCCCTGTTACCCATCCAACATCTGCAGTACACCAATATATATCGCCATCGTGATAATCAAAAATATACTTATGCGTAATCGCAGAGAATAATTGATAACCACCTGTAGTATGCAGCACGCCCTTAGGCTTTCCTGTTGATCCTGATGTATATAAAATAAACAGAGGGTCCTCGGCATCCATTGGCTCCGCGACGCAATCTCCCGATGCCTGGGCCATAGCCTCGTCATACCAAACGTCCCGGCTTTCATTTCCTGGCACTGGGTTTCCAGTTCGCTTGACAACAATTGTCGTATGTACATCAGGGCACTTTTCCAGCGCCTTCTCGACGTTTTCTTTTAGTGGTATATTTTTTCCACCGCGTGGGCCTTCATCAGCCGTTATTACAACACGACAATCGGAATCAAGAATTCGGTCTCTTACCGCCTCGGGTGAAAAACCTCCAAAAACTATCGAATGTACAGCTCCGATTCTCGCACAAGCTAGCATCGCCACAGTAGCCTCTGGAATCATCGGCATATATATGGAGACCCTGTCGCCTTTTTTCACACCGCGAGACTTTAAAACATTCGCAAATTTACATACCAAGTTATGTAATTCTCGATAAGTTATTTTCTTATCGACCTCTGGGTCATCGCCCTCCCAGATTATTGCTACCTGATCGCCTCGAGACTCAAGATGTCGATCCACACAATTATATGCCACATTTAATTTGGCACCCTCGAACCACTTTATATTTCCTTTGTGGAAATCAAACTCCATAACGTTAGTCCACGGCTCAAACCATGTCACGAATTTCTCCGCCTGTTCCGCCCAGAATTGTTCTGGGTCCTCAATAGACCGTTTATACATACTCTCGTATTGTTCGCGTGTGAGTAATGCATTTGCAGCAACGCTGTCGGCAACAGGGTAAATCTTATCGTCAGACATTAGATACTCCATAGAATTTGATGAGTGAATTTGAATACTACGTAAACTATCGCATCTATCCGATAGTTTAAAATAGACTTTACGAATCTATTCCAAGTTTGCAGTTTATAACACGCAGACCGAATGTTTCGCCAGTATTTCGAGTTTTGTTAATTACTCCACTCGGATGAGTTACCGCTAAAATGCAGCACTCCTTTGCGACTTTTAGTTCCAGATATTCTGTTCGCCAAGCTTTTCAACCCACTTATTATGCAATTCATCATCATCGTCGGAACATTGAATTTCATGAACACTAATGTTGCCAAAATTCGAAGCTCGATGATTACCCGAATTTATCGCCTCAGACGCTACAGACTGGAAGTTCAAACTCAAACTAGTTTGACCACCTGTCATCATCAGATAAACATCAGCAAGAATCTCTGCATCGAGCAATGCTCCGTGCAAAGTTCTCTGCGAATTATCAATAAAATATCGCTTACACAGCGCATCCAAGTTATTTTTTTGTCCAGGGTGGAGCTTTCGCGCAACTTGAAGTGAATCTACAATCGTACAAATTTCAGATAATTTAAACGGCTTACCATTGAGCAGTGAGTACTCGTACTCGATAAAACCCACATCAAATGCGGCATTATGGATAACTAATTCTGCTCCATTGATATATTGAAAAAATTGCTCCTGCACCTCCGGAAATCGAGGCTTGTCTTTTAGAAATTCACTGGTGATTCCATGAATTTCTATCGCACCGACATCAATATCCCGGTCAGGGTTAAGATAATAATGAAAATTATTGTGGGTATATTTCCGATCGACTAACTCAACACAACCTATTTCAATTACTCGATGCCCCTCGGACGTTTCCAAACCTGTCGTCTCTGTATCAAGAACAATTTGCCGACTGCTCATGCGGAAACTTCTTTCAAATAGGTATCGATACCAATATTGGCAAGAGCATCAGCCCGTTCATTTCCGGGATCCCCAGAATGCCCCTTGACCCATTGCCAATCAACATCATGGCGCTGGACCTGTTTATCAAGGGCTATCCATAGGTCCTGATTTTTGATGGGCTTTTTATTGCTGGACTTCCAGCCATTTTTCTTCCAATTTTCTATCCACTTACTTATACCCTGCAATACATAATTGGAATCACTTCGCAATATCACTTTACTCGAACAATGCAGTTCCGTTAAGGCGCTAATTACTGCCAATAGCTCCATTCGGTTGTTGGTAGTATGTGGCTCTGCCCCATATAATTCTTTTTTCACATCACCCCACTCTAAAATTGCCCCCCAACCACCTGGCCCTGGATTTCCGCGACACGCTCCATCGGTATTGACTACTACTACTTTCTTTTTTTCATTCACTACAAATACCACCATTAATACTATTTACGTTCTACGTCAGACTTGGAACGTTGACTAGCCGA
>CAJQKF010000061.1 GCA_905478855.1 uncultured Gammaproteobacteria bacterium | reverse complement strand
GCTATTACAGCTCAATCTGTTTGAGAAACGAGACCTAATGACATTGCTACGGGGCCAGATCATTCGAGATCATCTTCATGACCCTAATCAGATCTCTTTCGTTTGAAAGTTAACGGGACAGTAGTGAAAAATATATATAGAGTTAACCAGTTCCAGCGCAGTACCTGACTCAAGAGTGTTGCAGCTAATCTAGAGAAAGGAAAAAGGGGGCAGCACCCATAAACCGAGGCCAAAGGTTGATTTGAATCTTCCTTTGGCCTAGATATCTGGCGTCTGTTTTACGATCGTTTCATGCTTTGATAATCGCCCGTCGAATTACTTTTTCAAGGGCATTACCGATTCATCGTGTACTACTTATTTCTCCGATGGCAATATTAATGAATCGGCTTAAAATAATCGGGTCGTGATTGTCGAGCGTACTTATGCGTAGTCGTTCTAACTACGCACGTACCATTGTTCGCGTTGCCAGTGTCTGGGCAATTTCACTATGCGATGTATTCAGGTCTGCCTCTGGCGTAAAGAAAATCAACTCATCGCACATAGATGCATAGCGCCTCTGATTTGAATCCTTCATCTCTTGGTCAGCCGATATCCCATAGATATACTTGCCTTTAGCTCGTGCATAACCGCATTCAAAACCCGTCCACGCAGCATTTTCTATGCCATCGAGTATCACAATAACAATATCGGAATTGTCTAATTCATCCTGATAGATTTGTTGTATATCTCGAGGTGTCTGTTGATCATCATCATCAATAGCTAGATCGTGCTGCGGAATGCTGATCTCAATGTAGGCGTTGGCATCGGTAATTGCTTCCCGCAGTGCCAGATTCCAAACCTTGGCGGCTTGAGAGGTGTTATAAGCAGAAAGATAGGCTCGTATGCCCTTATGAACTCCCATTTTAGCATTTTGAGTAATCGTCTCTGGTTCGGGACTCGTGTCCTTTTGAGCCGCTACCTGTAACGCATCCTCTAACAAAATATCACCTGTCATTAGAGCATGGCTGATTATTGCGCCATTTATATTTGGCAGGTAGCGTAGTCGTGAAATGTCGTCCAAAGTTAATACTGTGCCACTGGAATAAACCGGTATCGATACATCGTGGCTGAGTTGCTCAGTCAAGGCTAATTCTTCAAGAAAATCACCGTCCATATTTTCTGTGGCCTTGTGGATCACGCCGGCAATCCCGGATACCAGCAGTTCTCGAAAAATGTCTTCCGGTTTAAACGCTGTTTGTGTTTTCCAGCCGTCGATAACCACATAGCCATTACGGCTCGCAATATGCACAATTATCCCGCCGGGATAACGAGTTGCGGCTTCTACAACCAAAGGAGCATCGGTGATCGCAACCGTTCCGAGCACCACACGTGCCGCACCAGACTCAAACCAGTCGTTAATCTGACTAAGCGTTCGAATACCACCCGATACTTGTATCGGTATATCGGTTGTGGCAATCATCTCCTTTATCAGTGTCTCGTTATTTGTTGGCTTCGAGCGCGCGGCATCAATATCGACTATCTGAACCATTTTAGGACTAGCCGCCACAAACTTTTTCAGTACTTCCATCGGTAGAATATCGTGGACTACGTCATCACCTTGACTGGCGGAACGTGTGATGACTTTGCCATCCTGAATTTGTATTTCTGGAATTATTAACATGGTTTCTACTCTCTAAATATACGAACAGCAATCGATATGTCGCAGACAGCATGGGGAACAAGCATGCGCATGTCGTACATTTCGATATTATGCAGTAAGAATGTGGGTTTACGTAACGGGGCGACTTTTATAAAGTCAAACTCACGTCGGTGGGCAGGTACTTCTATTCATAACGCCTAGTTTATCACTTTAGAGCCGCAACGGGTAAGTTCTGGAGACACGATACGTAATTCAAACAACTGGAATCTATAGTAGACTGCCTAGGCCTGAGGTATTTGACATTTTTCGTTGACTCCACAATACTCTTTGGGAGAGCGAACATCAAATTCGGAAAATTAAATCAGGTTTACTCATACATGTGATTGGCGTGTTATGCGGCTTATAGATGTGTTTTAACACGACAATCGAACCTAGTACTTGTTATTTGCAGGGTGTTAAACGAGCATACACTTATGACTAGAAGTTTATTTGCGGGATTAGCTTTTCTGATTATTGGAATTAGTTGCTTGTTCATAGAGAATATTTTTTATCAATATCTCGACGAAGATGGTGTGCTTCACGAAAGTTTTTTCATGCCGTTAGGCGCATTATTTCTAGCTTTAGGAGTACTAATGTTGTGTTATTTAGTCGTTAAAAAATTGATAACATTAACAAAGGGTCGTTGAATATTGGCAAATAGTACATAACAAGTTGTTTAAGTAACGTTCAGGCTAAAAGGTGGCCTTAACTGGCTTAGTTCAGCGCGACTTGTCTTAAATACTAACCCGTTTAGGCGAAATAAATGATACACCGATTCCAATTGATGCAACGATTGGCTCCCATGCGAAACACACCAAGTCGAGACTTTTTTCCGATGAAATTAGTACTTGTCGTTCTTGCGCTTTGTGTTTCGTTCTCGACATATGCGGATGATTTCTTTGCCCAGCGGGTACTGCAGGACGTAACCTTCCAGATCGAGAGTCCCAATAACAGTTCAATCAACCTGGTAACGGTGCGCGCAGAATCGGCGACCGACCTGATCGGCGCGATTGAGATCGAGGCCGACGGCACGATCACCGATGTTGAAATCGCGGACCTGAACGTCGACGGATTCCCAGAGATCTATGTGTATGTTAACTCTGCAGGCAGCGGTTCCTACGGCTCACTGATTGCCTATGCGTCGAACCGCAACCAGTCCCTCAGTGAAATTTATCTGCCAACGATCGAGGAAGGCTCCGCCGAAGCCGATGGCTACATGGGTCATGACGAATTTAGGGTGGTTGAGAATAATTTCGTGCAACGCTTTCCTGTCTATCGGCTAGGCGATCCTAACGCTGCGCCCAGCGGCGGCATTCGGCAGATACAGTATAAACTCGAAGCCGGTGAAGCGGGCTGGGTGCTGCGCAAGGTCCGCGTGACTAATTACTGAGTTCTGGGACACAATAGAATGGCACTAAGTTAAGGGTTTTTAGCATGCAATGCTAAGCGTATGTAGAGTCCAGGAATGGTATCATTCATCATGCAAAATACTACTCCGTTATTCCCTGGATTTCATCTCCAAACACTTCGCAGAACACCTCGTTCAGCACGTCAAAAATTACTTGATGAGAAAGCTGAAATCAAACAAAAGTCATTGAGCGAACTCGCTGAATAGTTGACATATATCGTGCCAGTACATCATTTAAAAAAAGCCAGTTCAGGTCTTATGAGCAGGCGAAGGATCGATAGCAAAGAAAATACGTTTTGGGCATTTTTCTCTCAAGTACTGGATTCAGATGGGGGTTGCCAGGAAGTCGTGCGGAAGCGGCAAGCGGTCGCTTCCATTCACTCAAAAACAGTGCCTTCATCTTCAACCGCTGCTTATTGCCAAGCACGCAAGAATCTTGATTTAACGGAACTAGAATCACTCCTTGCAGAAATGTCAAAAAGACGTTTAGGTTCATCATCTAGAAAGCTTCAAGGACGTCGAGTGATTGTAGCCGATGGTACAGGCATCAGCATGC
>CAJQKF010000060.1 GCA_905478855.1 uncultured Gammaproteobacteria bacterium | reverse complement strand
CTCAGGAAGTTGAAGTTTTTGCGGCATATAACCAATAGATATTCCGCGTCTCTTGTGCACTACACCAGAGTTAGCTTTCTCCAGTCCCAACATTATTCGCATCAATGTTGTTTTACCAGCTCCATTTGGTCCGATAATTGTCGTAATTTTCCCCGGCAAAACATCGACATCAACTTCGTCCAGAATAACTCTTGAATTCCGTCGCACACTCACTTTTCTAACGCTCAATAACGTATTAGTGTTCATCGTTATCTTCCGTACAAAACTTGCAAAGCCCGCTTATTTCAATAGTCGGCTTATGGACACGAAACCCTAGTAGTTCAGCATTTTTAGATATACTAAGGTTGATTGATGAGTCACTAAGTTCGGCAACATACCCGCAAGATTCACAGATGAAAAACCCTGTTTCGTGCTCTTTCTGCGGTTGATCACATCCGATATATGCATTTAACGATTCAACTCTATGTATCAATCCACATTCAAGCAAAAACTCCAAGCTACGGTAAATCGTTGGCGGTTGCGCTTTGCGGCCATCACGAACGAGCAATTCGAGCAATTCATATGCACTGAGAGGTGCATGATTCTGCCATAGAAGTTCGAGAACCCGACGTCGTAATGTAGTCAGGCGACTACCGCTTCGTTGACAAACCTGCTCAGCTCTATTCATCGCTGTTTTGACACATCGACCGTGATCATGTCCGGGACTTTTAAACAAATGATGATCCATGCTACCGCTCATTGGTCTGAAGCTTTAGCGCATGAAAATATTGTATCAGCGATAGAATTCATAATCCGATCCCAAGCACCTGTGCCAGGATTTACCTGCATACCTATTGGGTCCAAAAGTATAGACTGCAACGGCTGCTGCGAGCCAATAACATCTACTAGAGACTCAGATGAACGGGATTCTATAAACACACAACGTATTCCATTTTCGACGATCATTTTTCGCATCTCCCGTATGGATTCAAGTCCAGGCTGTAACTGACCGTCTACCGCACTGTGCGAAAGAAAATTGAGTCCAAAATTTTCCGAAAAATACGAAAAGGCATTATGTATAGCAAGAAATGATTGTTGCTCTAAAAGTTTAAACCTTTTGTTCAATTGACGAGATACTTCTTCATAACGTTCTTCGGCGTTAGACGCATTTTGATGGTAAGTGACCTTATTATGAGCATCCATTTCCGACAGTTTACGTGCAACTTCGTGCGCAATATAAATGGCATTTTCTGTCGACAGCCAAATATGCGGATCAAATAGTGAATCATTATGATCATCCGAGTCATCGCTGCTGCCATGGCCATGATCATGATCATGGCCATGGCCTTGCTTATAACTCAAAACTACAGGCAACTGTCGTTCGGCCAACGTCAGCAGCTGGGCTCTATCCGCTATATTCGCAATAGGTTTCCGTAGAAAACCCTCGAGCTCGGGCCCTACCCAAATAACTAAGTCACTTGCCGCCATCAGTCGAGCATCAGAAGGCCTTAAAGCATAATCATGGGGAGAATCGTTTCTCTTTAAAATAAGGGCAGGTTCGCCCACATTTTCCATTACATCACTAACAATTCCATGTAACGGCATAATTGACACAACAACATTAGGCGCTGCCGCAAGTGTCGTTGATATTGCAAGGCACAACACAAACAAAATATTTCGTTTCATAATAATCAATCATCGGAAATTGTTACATTATAACATAACACTGTCGATTCAAACCTACACTATTAAAAGTCAAAAGATAACATTCTGCTAATTTACTCTTGAAAACTACTGGCAAAGAAAAAGCCGGATAAAACCGGCCTTTTCAATTCAACACTAGAAATAATTATGCGCTGCTGGCAATACTATTTGTGCTGCTCAAACCGTCACAACCGCACCGGTTTAATCCACTTAAAATCGCTTTAAGTGATGCGGCTACGATATTCCGATCCACACCTACACCATATACTGGTTCACCACGATCGTAACGAATCTCAACATAGGCCGCCGCTTTTGAATCTGCGCCGGAAGATATCGCATGCTCATGATAATCCATAACCATAATAGGCAAATTAAAAGCATCAATAAAAGCCTCAACAGAACCTGCTCC
Source organism: uncultured Gammaproteobacteria bacterium (assembly GCA_905478855.1). Lineage (GTDB taxonomy): Bacteria > Pseudomonadota > Gammaproteobacteria > Arenicellales > CAJQKF01 > CAJQKF01. The sequence continues at coordinate 26,027 of CAJQKF010000060.1, read as the reverse complement.
ACTACCATTTAAGGTAACGGCTTTTCCATCAACAATCAGGTCAAGTTCTACATCCACCGCTTTGCGTTTATGACTATCCTCCTGAATTCGATGATGAACTAGCTGGAAGCAACCATTATCGGCAAGATATTCAGATTCAAAAACATCGTTTATATGAGCAGCGGTCATTTCATGCCCATGGCCATCTGTATGTTTTTGAATGACGCCACTAAATTCAATTTGCAATCGACGTGGCATGCTGTAGCCAAACTCCTGCTCAAGTAAAAATGCAATGCCACCTTTACCTGACTGACTGTTTACACGTATAACCTCTTCATAGCTTCGACCAAGATCTGCAGGATCTATAGGCAAATATGGCATATTCCAAATATCGCCTTCTTTTCGATGCGCAAAGCCCTTCTTAATAGCATCCTGATGCGAACCGGAAAATGCGGTGAAAACAAGATCACCCACATAGGGATGACGTGGATGTACCGGCAATTGATTACAATATTCAACCTCTCGACGTACTTTATCGATATCTGAAAAATCCAGTTCCGAATCAACACCCTGTGTATATAAGTTTAAAGCCAGGGTAACAATATCTACATTGCCGGTTCTCTCACCATTACCAAATAAACAGCCCTCGACACGATCACCACCAGCCATTTGACCCAACTCGGCCGCTGCAACTCCGGCACCACGATCGTTATGCGGATGGAGTGATAACACGATGCTATCCCTACGAGCCAAATTTCGATGCATCCACTCAATTTGATCCGCATAAACATTGGGGGTGGAAACCTCGACAGTAGCAGGAAGGTTTAAAATAACTTTATGATCCGGTGTGGGCTGCCAAATTTCGGTAACTGCATCACAAATATCACGAGCAAACTCTAATTCGGTCGCGGTAAAATTTTCCGGCGAATACTCAAAGTACCAATCTGTTTCTGGAGCATCATCTGCTAGCTGTTTGATCAGACTAGCAGCATCCTGCGCAAGTTCTATAACTTCCTGTTTCGATTTTTGAAAAACCACATCACGAAATATAGGGGAAGTGGCATTATAAACATGAACAATCGCTTTCTTTGCGCCCTTCAATGACTCAAAGGTACGACGAATTAAATCTTCACGAGCCTGAGTTAACACCTGTATGGTTACGTCATCTGGTATTCGATCGCTCTCAATCAAGCCACGCACAAAATCAAAATCTGTTTGCGATGCCGAAGGAAATGCAACTTCTATTTCCTTAAATCCGGATTCGACCAAAATATCGAACATACGAGTTTTCTTTTCGGCGTCCATCGGCTCGATAAGAGCCTGATTTCCATCTCGCAAATCCGAACTACACCAAATAGGCGCCTTAGTTATTACTTGCGAAGGCCAGGTTCGATCTTCTAATTGGACTGAGGGAAAGGGTTTATATTTATCGCTAGGGTTTTTAATCATTTTATCTTAACTCAAATCAGTGGTTACACAAAAAACCCTGATGTTTTCGGATCGGATAGCTACGACACATAAAGTGTCGCCAGGTTTAAGCCAAACGACCCGGGATCAGTCGAACCAACAAATCATTAACACTACGTCGAGAACCAATGCTTGTGGTATTAGTTGAAACGAACATTATCGCTGCCTTCATCATAAAAATTAATTTATACGTAACTACACTACAAGCTACGCACGGGATTTGGGATAAATTGAAAAGAGAAGTGAGCGCCTACAGGCGCAGCAGCAGGTTCAACAGCAGAGCGCTGTTGATAGATAGTGCGAAGATGTTTCGTAAAGTTGCCATGCCTTAATTTTAGCCTAACCGACCCGTAGGTTGTCAACTTGTGTTGCACAATCAGCTGAAAACTGCCTCTTAAACGTGAATGCAAGGGATGTTGGTCCATTCTTTTGTAAATATTCTACCCGTTTACGACCTTCTGCAGCATCGGGAAACCTATTTGGGGTTATCCACCATAAAGCGAAATGACGTGAACTCGGCAACTCAAACCAATTTTTGCGTTTGGAAATAAACGGCGTATGCGCTGAGTGATAGGTAAATCGATTCAATGACTCCGTATCTTGCCAAACCGACATATTCACAATGGTTAACGGATTCTCGAAGACACTAATCGATGTAGCATTACCATTCTCCTCTTTTAAGCGCCAAACAAAACCTAGACTGTTTTCGGCGAGAGAATTTATGGTATCCAGATTATCAACAAACTCAGCCACTCTTGGATCATCCAGAGGGAATTTCAGAGTAGCGATATTGATTTGAGCCAATTGCATTGCATATTACCAGGGAGGCCCTTGTGAATCTCATACACAAAAGCATTCATGAGATAGAAAACGTAAACAGAATATAACGGCATTTTCATTTTCTTGGTATCATTAGGTTCGCCAGTTGGCGTTTACGCTCGGATCTAACTGTAAAGTTGTTTCCGAAACCCCTTCAAGCACATCAGCTTTACTAAAAATATTATGAATTCCCCTCCTATCGCAATTGTCATGGGTTCCAAAAGTGATTGGCCTACAATGTCTGCGGCAAGTGATGTATTAGACCAGTTCAATGTCGATTTTCATGTAGAAGTCGTTAGTGCTCATCGCACACCCGAAAAGATGATTGATTTTGCTAAACAGGCACGTACGACGGGCTTTAAAGTGATCATCGCAGGAGCCGGTGGTGCCGCCCATCTCCCAGGGATGCTAGCATCATCAACACCTTTACCAGTACTGGGCGTACCGGTCGAAAGCAAAGCGTTAAAAGGTATGGACAGTCTTTTATCCATTGTTCAAATGCCAAGAGGCGTTGCCGTTGGAACGTTGGCTATTGGTAGCAGTGGCGCCGCGAACGCTGCTTTGCTAGCCGTACAAATTTTATCTCTTAACGATAGTGAGCTTGCGTTAAAGCTCGATGCTTTTCGCCAAACTCAAACTGAATCCGTACTTGAACATCCAGATCCTCGGATCTGATCTTGTTCCTACGAGTGATTACCAAGATTACGACTACATAATTATGACACCCATACTGATACTAGGTCATGGACAACTTGGCCTAATGCTTGCCGCCGAAGCCGCAAAGTTCGGAATTGAAGTTGATCGCCTTGATCTAAGCTCTGCGGAACGTTTGGTTGGGACATCCTGCCGACGAGACAAATTTGATGAGCAACTTATTTTCTCTCATTATGGGAAAATAACCGCTGAGTTGGAACATCTTCCTGATACAGATCTAATTCATCGTATTAAACAATCTCCAAATTGGATCAATGCACAAGCATTTACCCAATTAATTGATCGCTCGGATCAAAAAACCCTACTGGATAAGCTTACCTTACCGACGGCTCCGTGGTGCTCAGTTGATACGGTAGCAACACTTGAATCGTTTAACGCTAATCACCCAGAGCTCGTAGTAAAGACAACTCGCGGTGGATACGATGGCCGCGGTCAGTGGCGAGTTAATAAAAATATTCTGGAGACCATCCCGGCAGACCAATTCGGTAAATTAATTGCTGAATCCAAAATAAATTTTATTCGTGAATTATCAATCGTCGGGGCTCGAAACGAACAAGGACAGTGTAGTTTTCATCCACTCGCTGAAAATACACATAAAGATGGCATCTTACGCTATAGCGCTGTTCGTGAAGATATTGACCCCGAGTTACAAATAGAAGGCGAAACACTTTTATCGTCACTAATGACGCATCTAAACTACACCGGTGTAATGGCTGTAGAGTGTTTTCAAACGGACGACGGGTTAATGATTAACGAAGTTGCTCCAAGGGTTCATAACTCGGGACATTGGAGCCAGTTGGGTACCGTGCATAACCAGTTTGCGTTACATATGCGTGCACTACTTAATTTGCCATTACCAAAGTCAATAGAATTTCGGCCCACATTAATGCTAAATCTGATTGGTTGTGATTTTAATCCCGACTGGCTTTCGGTAAATCACGTCCAAATACATTGGTATGGAAAGTCATTACGCGATGGACGCAAAATGGGGCACATTAATATAGATGCGGGTTCAGAAAGAGCACTTCATGACGTTAAAAAGCAGCTTGCACCATTGTTAGATACTGAGCACAAACAACTGTTAAAAGATGCCGTCGAGAATTTCCAACCCTGTACCTAATTTTGTGTAACCGCTGGTGATTGGATTACCGAGCATCGGTTACGAAATGTAACACTAACCCTATTTTACAATAGCTTCCCATCGTTAAGGACAAGCCTAGGGCATGGGTCAGGTCGATCTGTAGCTAAGGGTTAAACCGATAGATCCATTTAATTCGACTAATTTACCATCTCGTTTCTTTGTCCGCATCGTCGTCACGAGAAGAGACTTCTCTATCAGTTGGTGTCGAGATATTACCTAGTACTCATACAGATATTAACTAATAACATCAGCCGCAAGAGCCATACTGGACAATACGATCCCAAAACGGTATAAATATCGTTGTATACAGTATTCACAACATAAATTTGCGTTACGATAACAAAATTTATGTTGTGAAACGTATTAAAAATTTTAGGTAGGAGACATCTCTTGACAACAAAATTTAGTTTGTATGAATCGCCAGAAATTCTGCTAACCGACCAGTGGGAAGGGATTTTATCAACGGCTTGTTACGCCCTCACTGTGTCAGAGTTAAACCCATCATCATTCGAAGGATCTGTAGAGAAAATCGACATAGGCGATCTGGAAATTGCCGAGTTCAAATCAGACCACCATAAATTATCACGAACGCCTAGCCATATTACTAATGACGAAAAAGACTACATAAGTTTTATTATGCCAACTCGTGGTTCCTGTGAAGTCACGCAACTTGGTAAATATAGCCTGGTCAATCCTGGCAATGCAGTTCTATTGCGTTCGTCTCAGCCCTACACAATGGTTTGCCAAGATAGTTTTACGTATCTTTCATTTCGGTTTCCTTACGCTAACATTGCCTCGCGCGTTTCGAACTTCGAAAATATTTTTGGACGCTCTTTAGATCTGAATTCCCCTACGCATAGTTTTATACACAATACCCTACGCTCGTTACTTGATAACGATGATGAGGAATGCAGTTTGTTGAAACAAAGGGTCGCAAGTTACATTGTCGATCTATGCGCAGCCATCATTGAAAATGAATATTGCGTCGGTGAAACCCATAACGGAAGTGAACACCAGCAAAAACTACGTAAACGAATCTATGCTTTTATTTTTGATCACCTATCAGATCCGGATCTGAGTCCCTCAGCCATCGCAGATGAAAATAAAATGTCAATTAGCTATCTGCACAAGCTGTTCAAGTCCGAAGGTATTTCGGTAAATCGATGGATACTGATGAAGCGATTAGAGCAGTGTCACGAAAAACTTCTTAACCCAGGTTACCAGCATCTTAGTATTTCTCGGATAGCTTTCGACACTGGATTCAACAGTCTTGCGCACTTTTCTACGCGATTCAGAGAATATTACGGCGTCTCTCCTCGAAATTTTCGTGTACATGAAGCCGCCTAATTAGCGCAAACATGTCTCTGATTTTACTTGGATTAAAAATTCGGGATAAACATATAGCCAACACTTTTTAGTGGCGACAATTTACCAAGATCTCGATAGTTTATTTGATACTCTCTATATGAATTTCAAGCCCATCACGAATGTGGTCGATGGCTGCAGCCTGTGCAGCTTCTGGCGTACCATTAATAATCTGCTCTAGTATTGGACTATGATCAGTCAGAAGCGGTTTAAACGACAGCGAATGCGTTGCTGCAAAAATTCGCATAGCAGCCGGTGAATTCCAAATACTGTCAAACATATTTAAAAGCATTTGATTCCCTGTTTGCACGACAACCGAACGATGGAGGCTACGGTTTAAATCAAAATCTGTCTTAAGATCAAAGTCGGCTTCAAGCGCTTCAACTTCGAATGCTTTGGTAATTTCTGCAATCTGCGCTGGGTCTTTTTCAATGGCAACTTGATAGGCTGCATATCCTTCGATAGCTTCTCGAGCCCCGAAGACATCTCTAACTTCCTTAGCTGAAACCTTACGAACGGAAAAACCTTTGCGCTCTGTTTTCACTAAAATCCCTTCCTGCTCCAAGCGCAAGATCGCCTCCCTTACGGGCGTGCGACTTACATTCATTTCGGTGGCAACTTTCTCTTGTACCAGACGATCACCTGGCTCTAGTTTACCTTCCGAAATGGCAACCAATATTTGCTGATAAATATCATCGGCCAAGCGTAAATCCGAAACGGTCGTTTGATCAAAAATCATTATAATCTAAATAATATTGGTGGTAGTTTTCGGGTTCTACACATGGCTGAAGCCTGACATCAATTCGCTCGTCATATTGCACTTAACTTACACTCATTAGCTTTAAAGCAACTCATCAATCGTCAAAAATGATAACTGAACGCACAGTATCACCTTGATTCATAGCGGTAAACCCTTGGTTAATTTTATCGAGAGTAATACGCTCACTTATCATATCGTCGAGATTAAGCCGTCCATCCATATAGAATTCTACATAGCGCGGCATATCAATTCTGAAGCGATTTGAGCCCATATCACAGCCTTGAATCTTGCGTTCAGCAAGGAAATGCAATCCCGGTAACGAAACCTCGTCGTCGCTGCCCATCAACCCTATAATGATAGCGCTGGCGCCTTTTGCCAGCATCATGAAAGCCTGGCGAGCTGTCACCGAGCTACCGATTGCTTCGAAACTAAAATCCACACCGATGCCCTTAGTAAGCTGCAAAACTTGCTCAACTGGGTCTCCATCTGCCGGATTGATAAAATCAGTGGCACCAAACCTTGAGGCAGTTTCCAGCTTCCTGGAATTCGTATCGATTGCTATTATTCGACTTGCACCACAAATTTGTGCACCCTGAATAACATTCAAACCTATCGCCCCACAACCGAGCACAGCAATAACAGCCCCAGGGCTAACCTTTGCGGTATTGAAAACCGCGCCAAGCCCGGTAGTCACTCCGCAGCCAATCAACGCAGCCTTATCGAGTGGCATGTCCTTTCGAATTCGTGCAATAGCATTCTGGTGCACCAGTATCTGTTCGGCAAATCCACCAACACGCATGAACTGAAATACACTCTCGTTATCACTACGCAACCGTGGTGACTGTGACTGGATACGATCTGTGGATTCAGGTTCGGCACAAATCGATGGATGGCCGGTCAGGCATTGCTGACACTGCCCACAAAATACCGATAAACAGGCGATAACGTGATCACCTGGTTTTACATAAGTTACGCCATCCCCAACCTTTTCGACAATACCTGCTACCTCATGGCCCAGAATAGCCGGGACATCAACCGGAAGATGCCCTTGCATAAAATGCAGATCGGTATGACACAATCCCGATGCAGATACCCGTACAAGCACCTCACCGGACTGAGGTAAATCGATGGAGATATCTTCGATTTCCAACTGTCCTGGAACGGACCGTAGTACTGCAGCGCGCATAAAACCTCTCTTGAGCAGATGCTCCCCCGACCGGTTAAGGTAAACTAGTCGCGAGTAATTCTGTGCATTAAACCGGGTCGATACCATCGACCCTTCAAGCCAAAATGACGGAACCTGACGTAACTGAGTGTTCTTTTAGTCAGCATTCAAAACGAGACCGAATCTCGCATAACCAAAGAACAATTTCGTCAATTAAGAGCTTTATAATAATTCCATCATGGCAACAATACTTCTCTTATAGTTTCCAATTTCTCTCATCTAAGTTGACAAAACCCCATCATGAAAATTCATCAGCAATTCGGGGCTATTTAGCACCAGCGCGCACACTCGGACGAGGTGTACGCTGCCCCCGGACACGTTACTTTACGAGGTTGAAATTATAATGGGACGAAAAAGCAAGTTGCTTAGAAAAATCGAACCACTGTCAGGCTATTTATCTGCTAGGTAGGACTCGATGGAATCATCCATAGCATCTTTCCAAGGAATATGGTGTTGTGGCGACACTTTCCCTGTGATCATTGATTTGTACGTTGCATTCCGGTACTCCATGATATTTGCGTGCCTATGCTCTTCCCACTGGTCAATAAGCTCAATGATGCCATCAATGTTGAGTTTATAATCCGTTTCTTCCATGAGATCACGGACATTTTCAGCTTGAAAGCGATACCAGGATGACTCGGGTTCTTCCAAAACCAATTGGAACGTCGACTATTCTGTTAAAACTGCCAACTCTATATTAAAGGGATAGTACCGATGTAAAATCGACACTTCTGGTGATTTCCAATTTATGGCTTCTAAGTTGAAAAGTCCTCTGTCATTGAATTACTGAGAGTATTTATTGAAATAAACATGTTCAGCATCAAACAGAATGGACATGATGTTTCAAAAAATCACTAATCGCTGTGTTGACGAACTGGGGATTCTCCAGATTGGATACATGCCCGCTGTCAGGGATAACAGCATAGATGCCCTTAGCAACTGATTTCGCGATGTATTTAGCGTATTCAGGGGGCGTTTCTGCATCTTCCGCACCAGCCATCGCCAACAAAGGCTTAGTAATTTTTGCTAAATCATCTGTGATGTCATGTGCGGCGATGAGGCGGGCAGAAAATTCGATGCCTTCTGGTGTAGCACAGGACATTGCGATTTTTGCAGCCTCGATAGTTTCTATAGAGCAGTCAGGTTTGACTATAGCAGGAATAAGCACCTCAGCGATTTCATCAACGGTTCCACTGGATTGAATCATTGCGACCATATTGGAAATAAATTCATCCGGATCCGAACCCCCACCGAAACCGAAGCGGGGACTAGAGTCAAGAATTATCAATGAGCTTACCAGGCTCGGGCGATGAAGGGCAGCGTGGAGTGCAATCATACCTCCAAGAGATAATCCCACCAAATGTACGTGGGTCTTACCAATTACTTCGGTAATAAATTCTTCCAGAGTTTCTACCATACAGCGCAAATCGATGGGATGGTTATCAAGGACTGAGTCGCCATACCCAGGCATATCCCAAGCAACGCAGTGAAAGGATTGTCCAAGCATCGATAACTGCGGATCCCATGCCGCTCGGGAGCCTGGCATACCGTGCAGGAATACAATTGTTTCACCCGCATCTCCAGCAACTCGCCAACCGAAGCGTGCATTTTTGTGATCAAAAAGTTCCATTCATGGTCTCCTTGCAAAAGTTATTTTTCATAGGTTCAATACAGCTCGAGATATTCATCCATTTCCCAATCAGAGATATGTGCCCGCCATCGCTCGAGTTCAAATTCCTTAACTTTAGTGAACAATCTCGTAAACGGTACTCCTAACATTTCGCAAAGACGTTCGTCAGCAGACAATCTGTCTAAAGCTGCCTCCAGAGTTAAGGGCAATAACTCGAACTGTTCGTTTTCTTCTGCCAGTTGATCGGATGATGCCGGCAACTCGTAGCTCTCTTCAACACCGATTAATCCTGCTGCGAGTGTTGCGGCTGCACTAAGATAGGGGTTGCTCAAACCAGAAGCACCACGCATTTCTAGGTGTGTAGCATCATCCCCAGTAGCCTTCATACGAATTAGTGCAGTACGATCCTGGATACCCCAGCTTGCTGTGGTGGGAGCAAAGCTACCTTTTTTAAAACGGTGGTAGCAATTTACCGTGGGTGCGATTAGAGCCGTCATTGAACCCGCATGTCGCAACACACCCGCCGTAAAACTGCGGGCTGTTGTCGACAATTGATGTGGTCCGTCAAGATCAACGAATGCATTGCTATCGTCGGCACTATTCCTCAGCCCCATGTGCACATGACAGCCGGAACCTGCTCGATCAGCAAACGGCTTGGACATAAAAGACGCTATATAGCCCGATCGATGCGCAAATTCTTTAACGGCGCACTTGAATCGAAACGATTCATCTGCCGCATCGATACCATCTGCGGGATCGAAGTTAACCTCGAACTGGCTTGGACCATACTCTGCATTGTGAGTTGTCAGTTTAAGCCCCAGACCATGGAGATTGCTAAGCAGATCCTTAATGAAATCATTCCAGTGATTACGTGCAGTTAAAAATATATGCTGGCCACCAAACAAGGGTTCTTTGGTTTGTGCATCGAGCAGATAAAACTCTAGTTCGATTCCTGTTTTTACTTCAAACCCAAGACTACGGGTCCGCTCGAGTAACGATAACAGCACGTTTCTTGACGAGTGCACCATGGGTTCACCAGTTATCGCATCACAAGGATTACAAATTACCGATGCCGTTTCAGGTTCCCACGGTAAAATCCGTATTGTTCCTAACTCGGGAACCAGCATTGAATCCTGATATCCGGTTTCTTCGCCGAGACCCGTATCAGGAACAACAAAACTAGCCGTATCCAGACCCAAAGCTCCGCCGTACATGTTCACACCTTTGAGGGCAAACTGCTGGAATGAATCAATAGGGATTGTCTTTGAGCGCGATAAACCCATCAAATCGGGTATTTCGAATCGTATAAACTGAACATTGTTTTCACGAAGACTTCGTTCGACTTCATCGACTGATGCTGCGGCGTTGGTCGCTGGATCGTGCATAATTTTTCCTCTTACTGCATTAATTTGAACGCGCATGCTTTATACCCCAACATAAAACCCTTACCTGGGTGCATGAACGAACTCAGGTTGACTATGTATCTCACACTCCCGCAGAGCGCCCTCGTATAACTCAACTTCAACCAAGGTCGACAGCGGTGACGGCCCCTGACTAAGACGTGAAGTTCCAAAATCGCCGGTAAGAACGTTCGGGTTTCCATGAACACAAGTGATGTCATCACTATCCGTACTTTTCACTGGATCAAACCAAGCACCGGTTGAAAGATGAACGACCCCGCGGCAGATGTCAGACGATATTACGGCGCTGGCTAGCACCGAACCGCGTTGATTGAAAATTCGCATCGTGTCACCCTCTTGTATACCTCGTTCGCCGGCATCTTTTGGGTTTAAACGCGCGGGTTCACGAGAATTAACCTTCGATGCTTTCGAGCAACCAACATCATCAAGCTGTGAATGAAGTCGTGTTTTGGGCTGATCTGAAATTAAATGTAGCGAGGATCCAGTAGCATTTTCTGCCCCAAGCCATTCCCTTGGCTCGAGCCAAACAGGATGACCAGGACAATCTTCGTAGCCAAAAGATGCAATTTTCTCACTAAATATTTCAATAAGGCCGCTTGGAGTAGGCAGATTGTAACGCTCTGGATCTGAGCGAAACCTATCCAACAATACTCGCTCAAATTCTTCGGAACCATGTGTAACTAACCCCTCCTCCCAAAACTCGTCAAAACCGGGCAGTTTCACTCCTGCGCATTCAAGGGTTTCAGTAGATCGTTCATAAAGCCAACGTAACCAATCGTTTTCATCCCGCCCTTCGGTAAAGATTTCTTCAACCCCGAGCCGAGACGCCAATTGCGAGAAAATTTCATAATCGGTTCGAGCTTCACCAGGTGGTGCACAAGCCTTTTGCATAGCAATTATCCTACTATCGGATTTAGTTGCCATAATGTCATTTCGCTCGAGAGGCCCCGCGGCCGGGAAAACAATATCGCAGCGCCTAGCCAATGCATTCCAGCTTAGCTCATTACAGATAATTGTCTCCGGTTTTCTCCAGGCTCGGTTTAATTTGGCAAGATCCTGATGATGATGGAATGGATTACCACCCGCCCAATAGACTAATTGAATGTCTGGGTAGCGTAGTTGTTCGCCGTTATAATCGACGCTAGCACCTGGCGAGAGAAGTAAATCAGTAATTCGGGCGACTGGGATTTTTTCTTTAACCGGATTATTGCCTCTGGGTAAAGAAGCGAATCGACGTCGATTCACAGGGTTGGCAATACCGTTCATCGAGGTCAGACCGAAAGAAAACCCTCCCCCGGGAAGCCCGATCTGTCCAATCATAGCTGCTAAAGTAATGAGCATCCAAAATGGTTGCTCACCATGATCAGCTCGCTGAAGAGACCACGTCGCCGTCAGCAGGGTTCGATTATTGGCTATATCTACCGCTAATTGTCTGATCCGGTCTGCACTCAATCCGGAAATTTTGGAGGCCCATTCCGGTGATTTTTCAATGCCGTCCTGTTTCCCATAGAGGTAGTCCTCGAAAACCTCAAAGCCAACAGTATATCGATCCAGAAACTCTAGATCATGAGACCCATTATCGATCAGTGCTTTTGCTAGCCCCATCATGATAGCGGTATCTGTGTTGGGTCTTATCGGGTGCCATTCAGCTTCAAGATCTTCTGCATCAGCAGTCCGAATGGGTGCTATATCAATCCGTCGAATACCGGAATCGTTACAACGATGCAGCCAAGAACGGACACTGTGTTTCGAAACTCCGCCGGGATTAATTTGTGATGGATTTACTGGGAGGCCTCCAAAGCACACCATCAATTGAGTGTTCGCGATAATTGTGGGCCAAGTACTACCGTTGTAAATTATGTCATCCTCCTCACCAATAACGTGTGGCAATAGCACTTCTGCTGCTGCATGGGAATATGTATTTACTGAGGCTGTATAACCACCGAGGCAATTCAGAAAACGATGAACCTGGCTTAGTGCATGGTGAAATCTGCCGGCGCTAGCCCAACCATAGGAACCGCCAAAAACAGCCTCCGCTCCACAGTTTTCGTACACTTGTTTTAAAGCAACAGCCGCAAGATCGAGTGCAATATCCCAGGAAACTTCAACAAAAGGCTCGTCACCACGAGGAGCGTCCGCGCTTGGCCCGTGTCGTAGATATCCTTCCCGAATAGCTGGTTTAAGAATTCTTGTTTCGCTCGAAACGGCTTCCGCCATTGACTTGGCAAACGGCATCGGTTCGTTATCACTGTCTAAAGAAATAAGCTCTAGCTTTTCACCATCTTTGCCAACACGGTTTACCCGATAGGATCCCCAGTGTGCACTTGTATATGTTTGTTTTGATGTAGACATTTATTTGAACGTGAATACTCTCAATAAAGTTAAGAATGTTGGACAAGTTTATCTTTGCCAATAACCCGCTATTTTTCTGCCAGCTCACATTTCGTAAAAGCTAGTATTACTCGATCTTCTGGCCAGCGCCTGAAGTCGAGCCTAACTTATAGATCGCCATTCTTTTTCAACCCCTCGATCACTTCGGATATGCTGTTTCGTAGTATGGTGACCATTTCTTCGATCTGCTCGTCAGTCAATATTAGTGGTGGGGACATGACTGCCATATTGCCCAGAGGTCGTACAATCAACCCGCGTGACTGAGCTGCTTGTGCAACCCGGTTACCAATTTTAATCTCATCATCAAACACGTCCCGAGTTTCTTTATTACGCACAAATTCGATACCCATCATGAAATGACTACCTCGCACCTGGCCTACAATATCCAAACTTTCAAGCCCACGCAGGCCGTTCTCGAAGGTTTTTCCGCTTGTCCTAACCCTTTGTGGAATCGACTCATTCTCCATGATCGCGATGTTCGCTAGCGCCGCCGCTGCACAAGCAGGGTGGCCCGAGTAAGTCATGCCGTGCATAAACATCGTTCCTTCGGCGGAGATAACTTCGTATATTTCGTCTGAAATTATCGTTGCTGACATTGGCTGGTAGCCTGAGGTCAACCCTTTGGCGGTAGTAATCATATCCGGCTCGATGCCGAACATGTCCTGTGATGAAAACATGTGTCCGAGTCGACCGAAGGCGGTAACCACTTCGTCAGATATTGTTTTAATTTCATATTCCTGACAAATATCTTGCATACGCCGATGGTATCCTGCCGGTGGCACGATCACGCCACCCGCACCCATGATAGGCTCGGCTATAAAACAGGCGATATTTTCCGCACCTATTGTTTCGATTGAATTCTTCATATCCTCGGCAAGATAATCGAGAAATTCAACATCGTTCATGCCTTTTGCTTCGCGATATGCATTAGGGCAAACCAGGTGGTGTACCAGCTCTTCTGCCGAATCCCAACCTTCACGGTAGGCCGGTGTAGTCATCGCAATGGCCAGGTGAGTAGAACCATGATAGGCACCGATACGCGACAAAATTTTCTTTTTCTGAGGTTTACCGAGACGATTAAAATAAGCATGTAATATTCGAACGGCACTGTCATTTGCAACCGATCCAGAGTTCGCGAAGTAAACATGATTCAAATTTTTCGGCGCCAGAGAAGCAATCTTTGCCGATAATTCTGATGCTAACGGATGGGTCAAATTATAGAAGGTCGAGTAGTAATCGAGTTCGCGCATCTGTGATGCGATCGCATCGATGATTTCGTCACGCCCATGACCTACGTTAACGCACCATAGACCGCCTATTCCGTCAAGAAACTGCTTTCCCGATGCGTCGTACACATGTACACCTCGGGCTTTGGAAATGACAGTCGTCTCGCTTTGTTGTTTGAGAGACCAAAGGTCAGCAAATGAGTGTACGAGGTGGTTATCAGTTCGAGTAGCTACTTTTTTCATAAGTGATTTCTCCTTTATCTAAACTCCATAAAAGATGGAGTTTAGATAATCAGAATTTCTAAGAAAAACCCGGGATTGGAGTAACGGATTAGCTTTACAAAATGTCAGGTCGGTTGACTAACTGTCAAACCGACCTGTGATATTTAAAAATAAACGCTGACGAAAAGTTGCCGTTTTATTTTTTCAGGTTAAGCCATATGGTGTCATAGACTTTTTGAACTTCCTCGGTACAAGCTTCGACAAAAGTTCCCACCGGTAGTGCAGGTGGATTCAATTCAGGGGAATTTTTAACCTGCTCACTCAACAGCGGTCCTACACCTTTTACACCAGCAGTATATTGGGCGAAGTTTGTTACTGCTGCCGCATTAATCGGATCTAGCAAAAAATTCATAAATTTAATTGCATTCTCGCGATTGGGGGCGTCCTTAAGCAATACAACATTATCCATCCAAACAACATAACCTTCTTTCGGATAAGCATACGTGACGGGAGCTCCTTCTTGTCGAGCTCTTGCTGCAACGCCATTCCAAACCATACTTGCTGCTACATCTCCCGAAACTAGCTTATCTTTGGCTGAATCAGAGGCAAAAGATGCCCAGTGAACTTTCGCTGACTGTAGTAAATCGTTCAGCGCCTTCAATTCGCTACGATCGGAGCTACACTGGGGAATACCCAGGTATATAGCGGCCATAGCGAGAATGTCGCCCTGACTGTCAAGAACATTGATTTTTCCTTGCAGTTCAGCAGGTGGATCAAACATCAACGACCAAGTATTGATATCACCTGTATAGACGGCAGGGTTAACTGAGAAAGCTGTCGATCCCCACTGATAGGGAATCGAACTTTTTCGCCCGGGATCAAAGCCTACGTCAACCCATTCGGGCATCATGTTGTCGAAATTACTTAGCTCAGAACTTTCGAATGTATCTAACATTCCATCTTTATTCATAATTTCAACCATGTAATCACCAGGAACGGCGACATCATAGCTACCCATTTTACCGGCTTTCAATACGGCTAACATTGCTTCATTCGAATCGAAGGTATCCATGGTGACCTCGACATCGTGTTCGGCTGCAAACTTATCCAGAAGTTCCTGGGGTATGTATTCAAACCAATGGTAAATCGATAGTTTGCCTGCCGAATGCGCCGGCATAGCGAAAACCAGTAGCGTAAAAAACGCCGTGGCTATTTTTGTAGAAAATTTCATTATCAGTAACTCCTCTTAAACATTGTAGTTGTCATCACTTTTTTCCTTGACCTGAACGGTTAGCAAAATAGGACAGGGTAACAATGACCACAGACACCAACAGCATGAGCGTGGAAATTGCCATTATATTGGGTTTGATACCTTGTTTTACCGAACCAAATATCGCGGTTGGCAAGGTTTCAATCCCAGCACCCTTGACGAAATTAGTGATGATGAAATCGTCAAGAGATATAATAAATGCGAGCAGAAAGCCTGAAATAACACCCGGTAAAACTAAGGGTAATAAAACCAGACGAAAGGTTTCAAATCGAGTCGCATACAAATCTTGAGCGGCCTGTTCGTACGACGCCTCGATACCTTGCATACGAGCGGCTATTGGCAAATAAGCAAACGGAATGCAGAAAACAATATGAGCGACCAAGATAGTCGCATGGCCTGAAGCAAAGCCGATAGCAGAGAAAAATATCAGTGTTGCCACCGCTGTTACGATTTCGGGTACCATCAATGGCAGACTGATGAGCCCCAAACTGGCTCCCTTGCCGCGAAAATGACCTGCACGCAACATCGCGACAGCAGCCGATAATGCAATTGTTGTCGCTGTCACTGCAGCGCCAATTGCGATCGACAGCGAGTTAATCGCTGCTTGTTTGAATTTAGGTGCTTCCAGGCCCCAGAAAACATCCTCATACCAGCGAAACGAAAAGCCACCCCAGAGCATTATCGATTTACTATCGTTAAACGAATATATCATCACGATAATCAGTGGTGTATAGAGCAGAAAAAGACACAAATAAGTGGCGAATGAAAAGCCAGGGAATCTCCTGATATCGATTTTCGCATTCATCAGGATGCCCTCCGACTTTGAAGGCGCGCATAAAAGGTAAGAACGATCAACACCATCGACAGTAAAATCATGGATACCGCAGCACCAAACGGCCAATTACCAGCCTGACCCCCGAATTGATCCTCGATCAACGAACCAATCATGAAGCTTTTCGCCCCTCCTAGTAAATCCGGTGCCAGAAAAGCACCCAAACTGGGAACGAAAACCAGAATACATCCTGCAATAATCCCTGGCTTGACTGTTGGTATTATAATTTTCCGAAGGGTTACCCATTGCGAGGAATAAAGATCGGCTGCGGCTTCCGACAGGGAAAAATTATATCGCTCCACGCTGGCATAGATGGGTAACACCATGAAAGGCAAGTAGGAATAAAACAATCCTAGTTGTACTGCAAAATTAGTGTTGATCATTTGTAGTGGCGCGTCGATCAATCCAATAGACATCATAAATTCATTCGCTGGCCCGTTTTCACGAATTAAAAACTTCATCGAGATCGTACGAATCAGCAAATTCACCCAATAAGGGATTGTAATCAAAAACAACCAAATTGATTTGGAGTTTCCCACTCGGGTAGCTATAAACCAAGCTGTCGGAAACCCTATTAGCAAGCATAATAACGTGGCAATGCCCGCCTGCAAGATAGATCGCCAGAAAATTCCGATATAAGTCCATTCCATCTTTGGTGGATCGTCACCAAATAGTCCTCGATCGAAAATGAATTGATCGTATGCATTTAATGAGAATTCCCAGATTACTCCACCGCGAAACTCCTTAGTAAGAAACGAATAGACCAACATCATTAATACCGGGAGCACAAGGAATATCCCGATCATTAACCAGGTAGGCATGAGCAGCGATGGCCCTAACCCCTGGTAGGTATGAGTCGTTGTATTTTTGCCTTGATTGATATCTTGCATAGCCATTAATTCATCAATACGCGTGCAGCGTCTAGCTCGAGATTCAAGCCAACAATATCGCCTGTGTCAGGTATGCGGGCGTCCTCAGAATTTTGAACTCTGACATCTATCACTTCCCCGTCTTCCAAATTGACAGCTACATGTATATCTGTCCCCAAATAAGTTAGACGCGACACGGTGCCACTCAATGAACTATTGCTGGCATCCCCGAGCGAAAGTCGCTCTGGGCGTACAGATAAAGAAGCCCTTCCTTTAGTTGCACCTTTTGCATTATTACAGATCAATTGAACATTGCCCAGTAACAGACACGTGGCCTGACGACCGTCAGTCTCGACAATTTCAACATCAATCAAATTCGTGTCACCAATGAAATCTGCAACAAACTTATTTTCCGGAGACTCATAGATATCACGCGAAGTGCCCACCTGTTGCACGATACCCGCACTCATGACGGCTATCCTGTTAGACATAGTCAATGCCTCTTCCTGATCATGAGTTACAAAGACAAAGGTAATACCGGTGTTAGCCTGAATTTGCTGGAGTTCCACCCGAACATCCTGACGCAATTTAAGATCAAGAGCTGAAAGGGGCTCGTCGAGTAAGAGTACTTTTGGTCTTGGGGCCAGAGCTCGTGCTAACGCAACTCGTTGTTGCTGCCCCCCAGATAGTTGGCTAGGTAATCGGTCCGCAAACCCAGAAAGCTGCACCAATTCAAGAACCTCGCCCGTACGTTTACGCACCTCAGAATCAACTACTTTCTGTCGGCGTAGTCCGAAAGCTACATTTTCCATGACAGACATGTGGGGAAATAATGCATATTGCTGAAAAACGGTATTTACGGGGCGTTTGTTGGGGGGCAAATCAATAATGCTGTCACCGAACAAGCGAATATCACCTTCGGAGATTCCTTCAAATCCCGCAATGGTTCGCAGTAATGTGGTTTTACCACATCCTGAAGGACCCAGTAATGTGAAAAACTCATTGTCATGAATCGACAGTGATACGTTTTTTAACGCAGTAACCTCTGCGTATCGCTTAGTGACATTATCAACATCGATCGCGATTTTGTTTGTTTCATGTAGTGACAAAATTTTCCGTCCTTAACAAATCACCGACGAATTATCGTCTGTGAAGTTTTCAAAAAAAATCATTGTATCTCAAAGGATATCCCCCTAAGAGCTATGAATTGCAAATCTAGTATAAATAACAAGTTCGGCATAACGATGCTAGTCTATGGTACTCACATAACCTTTCGCAACTTGCGGTAAATCTAATGCATTGTAAACTTTATTAAGAGAGTGTCTTATCCAGTTAACGGAAGGGCGATTCGATCGGCGTTTTTCAAGAATTTCATGTGCGCGAATAAATTTCCTAGCACCCATAAGCGCGTCTAGGTAAAACAAATGCATGAGATCCCGCTGGGCAATGCTTCCGCCAATCTGGGAAAGATAAGGAAATATTAAGGTCATCGCTTCACTTGCGGTATGAGGTTTCCCGCGTGCTAATTCAACCAGGCCGGGAGCTGCTATTTGTGCAACTTTTTGCCATATGATCCGTTCGTGAGGTGCAGCCTGTTCAGCACGCATTCGAATTCGGTCAAGCATCTTGTCAGCTTCAGGATGATCGGCACGTGCCAGCGCATAAATGAACTGTAAGTCGAGAAAAACTGAGACCTGATCATAGGCGCGCTCGACAACAGAATTGGCAATGTCAGACCAGCGGTCGCCCGGGTTAACACCGACTCTCTCCAATCGGTAAAGCAGAGAAATAGCATTTATTTGATCTTGTACACATGATTTATCAATGCCCCAAATATGCTGATCAAAAATCGAAAGTGCATCGTCGAGTCGATCCATATCGATGTAGGAAAGACACATATGCCACCAATTATGAGTGTACATAAAAGATGATAGGCCACTCCAGGTATCCGACATGTCTTCCATAAACGCCGCTCCTTGTTCGTAAGCACCCCTTGCTTCGCAAACGTGAGCATAGGCATGTTGTGCCCATGGTTCCTTACGCTTCATTTCTATAGCCTTTAATGCAGAGGATTCTGCTTCGTCAAGCAGATTACATTCTTCAAAGCCAAAGGCAAGCATTCCATGGGTATAAGGAATGTCCGCACAACGCTCGGCTACCTTCATCGGTGCGCGGAGTATGCCTGGTGCATCACCCAGGTTGAAATACAGCACCTGACAAATCTTCGCGGAAGTAATATCGTCGGGGTGATGAGTGAGCAGTTCGTCAAGAGTTACGGCTGCTTTGCGCAAATTACCGGCAGCCCAGTGCTGAGATGCCACAATCATTTGCTTTTCACGCGGTGTTGCGTTCTCCTGTAGTGCTAAGGCTTTGCCCAAATGAACTTTTGCGGCGGCGTTTCCAACAGGAGTTTCGGCGGATAACCAGTCCATGCAGATCAGAGCTTGTGCTAATGGGCAAGAGTCATCGGCGGTAGCAGCCTCGACGTAGCTACTGGTTTGGTCAGAAAACCCCAACAGGCCGTCAGAAAACTGATCAAGTAAGTCTACGGTCGACTGGCATGATGCGGTAACTTCCATTCCACGAGAATTTTTATAGATCACGTCTGTAGCCCCTGTTTAAAAAGTTCGACATGCTAATTTACAAATGTAGTCATGAGGTATTGTTGTCATATCACTAGAAGCTGGGCCTGCCGCCGTTAAGCCGCTTTGTTAGAACCTTGTGCACGCTTCTTCCTCCGCATTTCCTGTTGCATCTGATGTTTTGTCGCTTCTGGAGTACCGTCATGGAACGAGCCAAACCACTTATCCCATGGCATTTCGTCGGTGCCATAGTTGCAATAAAAATACCGATGGTGCAGTTGATGAAAAAAGTAGCCTAGATCAATGATGGATTTATCCTTGATTAGTAGCCTATCGTAGCCAGCATGTGTAAACACTGCGATGAGAGTAGTAAATTGAAGATGAAATATGACATGCAACGGATGAGACGGTATCACCAGGTGAATAGCAGGTGAGGCAAGATACAGAATATGCTCGATAGGATGCATCGATAAGCCCGACCAGGGACCGACGTTCACATTTCGATGATGAAGTGCATGCACTTTCTTGTAGAAAGGTGGCCAGTGCTCTGCACGGTGTATCCAGTAAAAATAAAATGAATACCAAAGGGGAATGAGTATAAATATTGCAACAAACCAAACGGGGTTATCCGCCAAATTGACGGATGGGATCATCTCATTCGCATATCCCCACATGAAAAACACTTCAAATATTGTCCAGATAGTTACGCCACTTGCAATGGACCAGAAGACATTATCGAAGAGTTGATTTCGAAAGGTGAAAACATCACTGTCACGCGCCATCTCGCGACCATCATATCGAAGCTCCATACCTTGTGCTTTATACGTATAAAAGTATAAATGCAGCGCTGTTGCGAAAAAGACAAAAAGGCCTAAATTTCGCAAGTAAATATGTGCGACCCATTCCACCTCAAAATTAACAGCTGTTGCTAACAAAGGCTGAAAGTAGATCCAAGAAAGAATTGCCGTCAGCAAGATCACAACACGTCCGGTCAAACGAAGCCAGTAGCTGGCCAGTATTTTGAAGATAGTCAGAGGACGTGGTGGCCAAACAAAAATTTTTGCGTTAGTAATTGGCAGCTCTGGATGCCAATGCCAAACTTTTCGTTTTGCTTGAGCCCCTGTCTCGTTGGGCTGGTCTGTGTAGTTATGTGATGGCATGCTCACAATTCTCTTGCGGGTCAAGTTTGTTATTATCTACCGCCTGCATCAGCGTTGAAAAGCCAGCGATCCGGATAAAAATACTCAGCGATTGCTGAAACAAGTAATACAAAGTACACAATATTAACTCTTCACATTTTGGTCACAGACTAAAAAAAGTAGTTCACAAGTGTACACATGTAATCGTAGCGATCGATATTACTCATATATCAGAAAACCATTGAGTTAACAAAACAGCAATTGAGCACGGTCAACATGAGGAAAACCAACCTGATTAATGGTCTAACTAAAAGAAAGATTACTCTATTGATGAACATCAATGCTCTGCAGATATCATCAGCCACGGGGCCCGACCGCATCAAGATTGACGCAAAATATACTGCGCGCTTGAAACATAGTGTTAAGAATGCGGTGATACCTTCTTTATTGAGGAGTCTTCATGAAGGTTTTACATAAGGTATTCTGAATGGAATATCGCGTTGTTTACCGTATATTTCGTGGGATACTACCTTGCTCTAGAGTTACCGTATGCTTAAGCCACGTGCTTTCAAAGCTTGGGATATTACGGTAAATGATGACAATCCAGCAGATCCTGTGGCGTCAGCAAACTGTATTTGACGGTACCTCATAGCCATAATAGTTTCAGAGTTTTCCATCTTCCAACAAAATACCAGCGGAGAAAAAACATAGGAAATATTTTCAACTTATAAAAAGAATAATCGGGTTGACCTCTACGACGATAATAAACATTATAATTATGCTCGGTGTAAGATAAATTATTCATCACTTACATAATCTACGTTTCCAGTGTCGAATTGCCAGAAACAATGTGACTAAATACCCCAAAACAATACTCTATCATCAAGGAATTTTATGGCTTGTCGGTTATCTGCCTGCATTATGTTACCCCCATGCAGGTGAGCGTGGCTTCATCATGCTTCTACCGACAACCTTTTTTATTGCCGCTGGTACACTTGCCGTTTTAACCAGTTTAATTATTGTTTCATCGTTTCCCAATAAATCTCAACGGAAGTTATTTAGCTTTTCAAAGGTTCTGTTTAATGCAGAAATATCTTCTACTATTTCGCTTGCTAGCGTTTTTACACTTAGCCTAACCATCCTCCTTGTTATCGCTGGATTTATCGGAAACTCAGATCCTCTTAAAAACCCGATCGGCCCGATAATTTGGTCCTGGTTTTGGATTGGGTTTGTCGCGGTACAGGTTGTTTTAGGAAACCTTTGGTCAGTAATAAATCCATGGAATGCAGTAGCAGCAATCGGGCGAGAATTTCGCATCTTATTCTCTATAGAAAAACGCAAATATCCGATTCATTTATCCTACTGGCCTGCAGTAGCTCTGCTACTCTGTTTTTTCTGGTTTGAAAATATATCTCTATCACCCTATGACCCACGGGTACTATCTCGTGTTGTCGCGTTTTATCTAGTATTCAATCTATATGGACTGACAATTTACGGCTCTAAACAATGGTGTAATCATGTCGAAATTATCAGCATCTACTTTCGTTTAGCCAGTCTACTCTCACCCTTAAAATGGACGGTCGATAACCAACGTATAAAAATAACACTGGTTTTCCCAGGCGCAAGTCTGGTTAATGCTCAAGCATTACCTATGAGTGGCATTGTTTTCGTTTTAGTTACTGTAGCAGGAATTACTTTCGATGGCGGTCTAAGATCGTTTAGCTGGCTAGGATTTATAGGTGTTAATCCTTTAGAATTCGCCGGTAGATCTCAGGTATTGTTGCCAAATACTCTGGGCTTGATCGGTGCCTGCGTTACTCTAATTACCATTTATTTCACAGCTATCTATCTTGGTAGCAAAATAACACGAACCCTACCTAGTCATGCTGGGAGTTCTGCACTTGCGATGGTGCCGATAGCATTTGGATACCACATCGCACATTACCTGCCATCGTTCTTATTGGATGCCCAATACGGCTTAGTTGCGCTAGCAGACCCATTCAATTTGGGCTGGAATCTATTTGGGCTAAACAAGTTTGTAATATACGCATCTGTACAATCCGACTTTCATAATGTAAGCCGAATCTGGTATACCCAAATTGCAGCAATTTCAATATGTCATATCGTTGCCGTACTCGTTTGTCACAATATAGCGATACAACATTTGGCAGGGCGTAAACAACTCTTCCTAAACCAGTTACCGTTTTCCTTACTAATGCTTTCTTATACAACTCTTGGGTTATGGTTACTATCGACGCCTGGGATCTAACGAACCGTCACATAGGTAACTTGTTCACTTGCATGCATAAATATAAGAGACACAGGGAAGATTAAATCCTTTTTTAGAGGCTCCTTTTATCCGATTAACATAACATGCAAGCCACCTGGCTCAAAGATAGTTGCTGTACCTTGCACTAGGTCAACATGTTCTACTTTCCTCATCTTCATCACACCATCCACGTGTTGATGGCTATGAATCTCAACCCGTTCGGCAATCGGTGAACTTGCAGAAATTAGTTTCTCCTGACCGGGCGAGTTATTTTCTATCGTCAAATAAGCGACGCCATTTTTTGCAACCGCCGGAAGAGCCTGAGACCATGACTTTGAAACCAATAATCCGTCGAGTCCCACAGTTTCATTAGCTGCGTCGGCAATTATCGGAAAAAATGGAAAAAGAAAAACTATCAGTAAGCGAATAGAGTTCATTGGAAAATGATAATTAGATTAAATAATTGACTACGTTCATCTGAAAGCTCACGTAATAACGCAAGTATAAAAAAACCCCGCGCAAAGCGCAGGGTTTTTAAGGGAGAATTACCTATACACTCAACTTGCCAACCTGATACCCCTCATTATACCCCACCTGATCACTTAAGCTGTACTGACTCATGCTTGATCAGACACATTTACAATGGAATTGACCTTTGAGGTACTGTTGCCCTTTATTGGAAGTTTGCTAGGCTATTTTTTTATAGAGTTATTCTTACACAGCTTGTTGCGCCTGCTGCCTTGACAGATAGAGTTTGAATCGCGCAATTTCAGCCGGAAAATCTCGCAGCTCAATACCACGAAAATTCGTTAGAGGTATATCTGTCGGTCGCCCCTTTTCATCTCGACGAGTATTTATCTCCACCTCGATTTCACGCATCTGTTTATAGGCAATAACCAGAAAATTACCTGAACCACAAGCAGGATCAAAAACACAGATATTGGACATACACTTACGCAGGTTTAACACTTTCAGAATATTCGGCACACTGGTGTAGTGCATCCCCAATGCACCGCGTTCTTCATCATCGGCTACCGCCTGAATCATCGAACCGAAAATATCGGGGTTGATTTGTTTCCAGTCCAAATTACCAACGTACAGTAGCTAGGAACGGGCAATCTTGGTGAAGTGCGGTACCTCTATTTTTCCAGAAAGGGTACTACCGGAAAACAAACCACCGTTTACATAGGGGAAGCCATCTGCCCATGAGCGGATACTCTCTTTTTTGCGGTCTGTGGTTTTGGTGTTCATCGAGCGGAAGATTTCGCCAATCACCTCATCGGTGTTGGAGGAATCTCTTGCGCTCATTTGCTCGATGGTGGCGGCAAACAGATTGTCGCCATTAAAATATCGGTGTCTTCGGCAAAGAAACAGAAGATCAACCGCGCCATAAAGTGGTTCATATCGTGGCGGCGTTCTGACGTACCCCAATCGGCGTTATTTTTAAGCAGCTCTACATACAAGCGGTTTAAGCGGCTGGTTGCCCGTATATCAAAGGTGTTGTCACGGATTTGTTTAACGGTGGTAATGCCTGCCAGTGGCAGGAAAAAGCCAAAGTGATTGGGGAAGTCTTTATAGTCGCAGGCAACGGTTTCGTTTGTGTTGAGGTCTTCTGCTTAAAGGGTAATGCCATCGGTCGCTAGCGTAAATTTTGCTTTAGCCTTTGCGATTGCTGGGCTGGCTTTGAGTGTATTTAACGTGGCTGTGACTTCACCTTCCGCGCATACAGTGATATGGATGTTGTTAGTTTGCAGGACGCCACGAATGTCAGACTTATTGGACGAGCCGCTTTGCAGGCGCTTGATTGTAGTTGCCTTGTTGCCAAACGCTTCAAGAAAGGCATAGGGGAAGCTGGCCGCGTCAAATGCTTGCTCGTCTAAGTGGCTAATGGCTTCTTCTATTTCTACTGAGTTCAACGGTGTTTACCCTTTTTCACTATTGTCTTGGTTACTGGTCTTTTTCGCTTCTATCCAGCTATCTATATCCATCTGTTTAAAGCGCCAGCTGTGATTCCGGGGATAGTTTACCTAATTGCTCAGTCATCCAAGCCTATTAAGTAAAGCACGCTGTAATTCCTAGTTTTAAACCGTGAATACAAATCAGATCTGGTACCATGTTGCTCGCCCTTTACCATACCGCTGAAGTCGCCCTGCATTCACCAACTCCCGCAATCTAACTTTAAGCGTATTTTGGTTTGCTCCGGTTAATTCAATCGGCCTCTTTCCAGAGCACATCATCTATATTTTTAAAAGTTTGTTCAAACATCTATCGTTTTCGTCCTATACACATAAGCGTTTTTCATATAATTGCCGCATTACTTTTTAATTAAAATTTTCTATTGCCAGAGCGTATTCATCGGTACCGCATAACAATTGTCTTGAGTCAACGGCAAGGTGTTATTGCCACAATAGAGTAAGATGCCACCCTGAAAGCGCTTACCTGCCTGAGCGGCCAAACGGGCCAGACCTGCACTGTCTTTTGGGTTGATACTGGCTGCTTTTTTTACTTTTACTCCCCAAAGCTGTTGGCCACGTTCTATCACCAGGTCAACTTCTACCTGGTCTTTATCGCGGTAATGACTGAATTTAAAATCACTGCCTATCCAGCTGGCCTGACAAATAAGCTGCTGAACGACAAAACTTTCTAATACAGGGCCAAAATTGCTTTTATGGTTATTCCAATCGTCGGCTTTTAACCCGCTGAGTG
>CAJQKF010000059.1 GCA_905478855.1 uncultured Gammaproteobacteria bacterium | reverse complement strand
AACAGAAAATTCAAACTCTAGTGTTGAATCAGAGTCTTATGCAAAAGCACCGATGCTTTCGTCTCTGAAAACATGGCGTGCAAGTTGTGGCGGCACCATGGAGGGAAGATCATGCATTAGCACTGGCTAAACGAATCGAAGTTTTAATGGGCGGTTTTATAGCACCACAGCTGTAACTACGAACTAATCACCGTCTGCAATACCTTGTCGCCGCGCAGATGCCCACAGTTGACGTTGTCTGTAGATTGGTAAAATTATAAGTATCAAACCAACGCAAAGCAGTGACAGTGTCATTGGGCGTTCCCACATAAATGAAACTCCATCCGTCAAATTAACAGCCCGAGCAAAATTGTTTTCCATCATGCCACCCAATATGAAACCTATGAGTAGAGGAGCTAATGGATAATCGGCAAAACGTAATATAGTCGCGCCAATACCGAGGCCAACCAGAATTAACAATTCTGTCGCATTATTTTGACCAATATAGGAACCCATTAAAGTGAAAAATAAAATAAAAGGTATCAAATAGTTTCGTGGCACTGCAAGCAGTTTGGCTATGTATGGGATTAACGGCAAATTCAAAATCAATAAAACCACATTGCCTAGATACATCGAGACGATTACAGCCCAAAATACTTCAGGGTTATCGATCATAAGCCGAGGGCCGGGTGATACACTAAGGGCGATTAGAGCACCAAGTAAAATTGCTGTAGTTCCGGACCCCGGAATACCCAAGGTTAGTAGCGGCACAAATGATCCCGTACAGGCAGCATTATTTGCAGTTTCAGGCGCAGCAAGGCCCTTAATCGAGCCCTTGCCAAAGGCCTCCTGATCTTTGCCTTTTGCGATATTTCGTTCGACCGCATAGCCTAGAAAAGAAGCCAGTGTCGCACCGGCACCCGGCATTACACCGATCAGAAAACCCTGTATGGACTGTCGACCAATAACCGGTGCAATTTCACGTGCTTCAGCTCTCGTAATACGTAAGTCTTTTATCTCACTACTAACGCCAGCATCACGACCACTTCGTTTTGGATCTAATACTAAAAACAACGCTTCCGGGAGCGCAAATAACGCCATCGCCAAAGTGATAAAACCAATTCCTGATTGCAGATCAGATATGCCCATGGTAAATCTTGGCGCATTAAACAGTGCACTTTCACCCACAGTTGCAAGCATTAAACCAACAACAGTCATCAACAACGCCTTTACTACTTGACCCGTTCCAGCAAATGCCGCAATCGCGGAGAGGCCAACTACCATCAATGCGAAATACTCAGCCGAATGAAAAAGAAGTGCAAACGACGCTAACAGTGGAGCAAATCCCATTAGTAAAATTGCACCCACAGTGCCGCCAACAAACGAGCTTACCGCTGCAATAGTAAGTGCTTTCCCGGCCTTACCTGCCTTGGCCATAGGGTAGCCGTCAAATGACGTCGCTACCGTGCCGGCCACACCTGGGGCATTGATTAAAATAGACGAGGTGGAGCCACCGAAAATAGCGCCGTAGTAAACACCAGCGAGTAAGATTAGGGCGGATGATGGATCACCAATTTTAATCGCTACCGGAATCATAATAGCTATAATTGACATCGGTCCAAGACCCGGCAGCATGCCAATTAATGTGCCAACCAAGCATCCAGACACCACCATAAACAGGTTTTGTAAGGAAAGAGCTGTACCGAGACCGGTAAGTATGCCTTCGATCATATTGTCTAACTGATAAATCCCGGCCAGGGTCGCATGAAGATGCCGAGGACTTCCTGCACTAAATACCAAATACCAAATGCGCTAAAACCGGCAATTGGTATCATTATATGTAATTTTCGCTCTCCCAAAATAAACCCGGTTGCAATTAGGAAAATACTGGTTGCAACAATAAAACCTAAAGGTCTTAAAGCAAGTGCAAACAACACCATAGCCAATAGCAAAAGCACTGCCTGAATAATATGAACACGATCGTATGTTGTAACCTCCTCTTGTGGACTTTTGAGAGCAGGCTTTGAAAGTAAAATGAACGTCGACAATACAATACCCAACACGCTTAAAACCATTGGCATGGTGTTAGGTAAGAATGACATGTTTCGTTCAAATGGCAGCAGCGGGTAATTAAATGCGGCCAGACCATAAACCAGCGACATCACCAAAAAGAACAATGCTATGCAGCGATTCAGTGACATGCTGGTTTACATACAGATTGTTACAAATTTAAATATCGATGCTAAAGAAAACCTAGTTTTGTCATAAGGCCTTTAATCACTTTTTCTTGTTGTTCAAGAAAAGTAACGAAGTCATCACCAGAATTGTGAATATTGACCCAGCCATTTCGTGCGCGTACTGCTTCCCATTCAGAAGTATCATACATTTTCGCCAGTGCGGTTCGATACTTGTCTGCCATTTCGGCAGGTAAATCCGGTGCAGCAAAAAAACCACGCCAGTTTACAAACGTTGCGTTAACACCCTGTTCAATAAAGGTTTGAGCATCTGGTAGTGCATCTACTCTTTCCGTAGATGTTACTCCTAGAATACGCATCTCACCGGCTTTAGTTAACGCAACAGCTTCGGAAAAGCCGGTTGAACCGACGTCAACTTCACCCGCCAAAATCGCGGCGTTTAACTTACCACCGGTATCATAGGGTATATATTTTACATCCAGAGGATTAGCTCCTGCAGCTTCAAAGATCATCGCGGGTACGAGATGATCCATGCTGCCTGGTACCGAACCACCACCAATAGAGACCGACTTCGGATCCTCTTTATACGTAGCAAGAACATCCGCAAAGCTATGATAAGGGCTGTCTTTTGAAACGATCAAAGCGGCATAGTCGCCGATAGTTCCAGCGACCATGGTCAGATCTCGAAAATTATGTGGGAAACGCCCAACCAAAGAACGAATCACTATCGGCGTCGAGTTAACCATCAACGTACCATGGTTAGAAGCCGCATTTTCGATAAGATAGCCTATTGCCTTGCCACCGCCACCACCGGACATGTTTTCATATGTCGCCGAGCCCACAATACCAGCAGCGGTTAGTGCTTCACCAGTGCCGCGAGCGGTTCCGTCCCATCCACCACCAGCGCCACCAGGAATCAGAAAATGTATGGAGTCGAGATCAGTGGCACTCACCTGAACGGCTGACAACGCCAATGTTGTGCCAACCACAGATGTCAAACCCAACTTGATAACAGAACGACGAATACCGGAAAAGACCGAAGTCATGTGCAATCCTCATAGTTTAATAGTGCAATAAGTATAACGAGAGATACTTAATTAAAGAAGCAAATAAACTTTAGAATAACTTTCCTAGAAAACAGAATAGTTTAGCCCTATCGATATAACAACGATTACTCGCTACTCATCCATACTTTTACGCTGGCACAACTACGCTGGCACAACGGTTGGCCGTCGTGAGAGGTTTGAAAACCATTGGCCTTCGTGTCGTTCAAAAGCCTGCCCTGCGCGAAAGACATCCGATTCTCGGTAAGTGCCACCAACAAGTTGAATGCTCGTGGGAATACCATAGTGGGTTATTCCGGTTGGCATAGTTACCACAGGACATCGACTCAACATATTGAATGGCAACGTCATAACCCAGCCCAAAAGCGGGTCAACCTCTACACCATTTATCTGTATCGTGTCATGTGCTTGATTGTGCTCAGCCTTTACCGCAGCAAGATTATTAGTCGGGCAAATAAACAAATTATATTTGCTCATAATTTTGCCAAAACTATTGTACATTTCGCCCGCAACCTCCTGACTACGTAAAAAATCACGGGCACTTGAACTCGCTCCTCGTTTCGCAAACGCTATTGCGTAATCCGTTAACAGATCACCATGCTCTTCATATGCATCAAGCATAGATGTACCAAACAAATGATTCAGATAATCCATCCCAGATTTGAGCATGGTGTCAGGCCAGTTGAGATCCACATGCTCAACTGTAGCACCTAGATCGCGAAAAACATCCAAAGCCTTTAATGTATTCTCTTTTACATCGTCCTCTACTTGGTAACTACCAAGATCCATTGACCATGCAATCTTCCAACCCTTAATCGATTTGTAATTAAAAGGTAGTCGCAATTTAGGTTTCAACGACACGATATCGCTAGGATGTGGACCGCACATAACATTCTGCAGCAGTATCGTATCCGCAACCGTACGAGACATGGGCCCAACGTGACAGTATTGATCTAAATTAAACGGCGGGTCTTCTGGGTTTCGACCAAAAGACGGCTTAAGTCCTACCAACGCGCAGGTGGCAGACGGTATTCGAATCGATCCACCAATATCCGAACCCGTTGCCAAGCTGCACGTTCCAGATGCAAGCGATGCAGATGCTCCGCCCGATGAACCACCGGAGGTGTATGCAGGATTCCAAGGGTTACGAGTCACACCATACAATTTTGAATGGGTATATCCTGCACATGAAAATTCAGGTGTTGTAGTTCGAGCATGAACGATGCCACCCGCTCGCATAATCCTTTGATTTATTACCGCGGTGCGTGATGCGACATAATCTTTATTCGGCAAAGAACCGCTGGTGCAGGGTTGCCCTTTTATTTCAGATTCGTCTTTTATTGCGACAGGTAGTCCTTCAAGTGGGCCTGTACGTTTACCCGTCGCATACTTATGTTCAGCTTTTTTGGCCTGATCCATCGCCACATCAAAAAACCGATGACTAAACGCATTAACCACAGGTTCGGTATCTTCTGCTCGACTAATCATTGACTGCATAAGCTCAACAGGCGAAATCGATTTATCCTTAAACTGCTTGATGAGCTCCGTTGCAGGTAAATAACACAGATCTATCTCGTTCATACTGCCCTAACCCAAATAAATCCGTACTACAGTTGATCAGTAATAGCATCAATAACCCGCAAAGTATTGGTGCTTCGATTAATACTAAGCGACTCTGGCCAACTCGCCATTACGACAGCAACCAGATCACGAGCCTGATCAACATAGATAAGCTGTCCGTAAATACCGCGGGCCATCATAATTTTTTGATCGCGGTCACGCAGCCAAAATTGATTGCGATATCCTCCATTGGGAAATAAACCCTGTCTAAAATCGTCCAATGACAGCGCATCAGGTCTCATTGTATCTGTGACCCAGTTAGATGGAACAATCTGCTTGCCATTTCCATTACCATCATCGCATAACATTTGGCCAAACCTAGCGTAATCACGAAGAGTGGCGTTAAAACCACCACTGGCACTGCAGTAGCCTCCGCGATCAATAGTAAAACTTGCACTCTCTTCACATCCGAGTTTCTGCCAGAGCTCTTCACTAATGAGATCTGCTAGCCTCTTGTTGGTAACACGTTCCATACATTGGGCGACGACTTCTGTCTCGATCGATCGATAATTAAAGCCGTGTCCATGAACCCGCGTAGTCTCATGTAATGACAAAATATGTTCCCACATATTATTGGGCGAATCGAACCCTTCTCGCGGTAACTTCCATCCAGCAGCGATATCCATTGCGGCAATGTGAGAATCCGCCGCCTCATAATCTTCTACATAATTTACACCGCTCGCCATATCAAGAGCATGGCGCAACGTAGCGCCGGCATAGGCACCAGAATGTAGTTCAGGAAGATAATCGGTTATTAATCTCTCCGGATCGAGCCATCCGCGATCAACCAAAATACCTGCAACCGATGCAGTTACAGACTTTGCGACAGATTGAGATAGGTGCAATGAACGATTCGACATGCTGTTTCTATAGCGTTCGTAGACCACCATTCCATTACTAAGGATAATCATCCCATCATTGAAATCATTCGTTAGCCATTCACTAACGGTGCAAGACTCATCGGCAAAGTTGCTAAACTCCAACGAGTCAAAATTTGTTGTGTGTCGGGGTAGTTCCCACACGGCTCCATCACCACGCCACACTTCGGTGGTCGCTATGACTTCACGCACGTTATTGAATGTCCAGCGATTCCACGGGTACAGATCCCACTTCGCTCGCGGAATCGACTGTGGATCAATTATTGGTATATGTTTGGGGAGGCCCGGCATAATAAACCTAAGATAAGTAGGGGTGGACTAGGAACCTAGTCCACCCCGGATTAATATTACTTCTGCAGTTCTGTCCAGATTGCAGTGTAAAGTTTTTGTACTTCTGGAGCACATGTGGGATAGAACTGTCCGGCTGCTCTGAACTCTTCAGGAATAATAACTTCAGGTGCCGTCTTCATATCGTCCGGCATAAATGCCTCAGAGCCTTTAATACTATTCGCATAACGCGCAAAAGCCGACATTAACGCAGCATTTTCAGGTTCCATGATGAAGTTCATGAAAGCACGTGCATTTTCCACGTTTTTTGCATCTTTCAACAACACGACGGCATCGGCCCATAAACCGTAACCTTCAACAGGGTATCCGAATCGAACGTCGGTATTTTTTTCTTTCGCACGAAAAGCTGCACCATTCCAGTATAGAGACGCGGCAACATCACGACCGGCAAATTTTTCGATCATGCCATAGTCCATGGATTTCCATTTGGGCTTGGCTTCAACAAGTTTGTCTCGAACTTTTCTCAATAAATCCTTATCGCCGGTACATGCTTCACCACCCAGATAAAGTACTGCAGTATGAATTACATCGAGCATCTCTGGCGGAACATTTATTTTTCCGATTAATTCTTCAGGCGGATCAAATACTAGTGAGGAGGTATTGATGTCACCGCTGTATACAGATGTATCTACAATTACTCCGACACTGCCCCATTGCCATGGAGCACTGTATTGTCGACCAGGATCCCACACAGGATCACGCCATTGGTCGTCAACATGTTTAAAGTTTTCCATTTGATCAACGCGTGCATTAGTAACTAATCCTTCTTGAACCCAGATTGGCACGTGACTGTGAGATGGAACCGCCATATCGAAACCATGTCCGCCTGCGCGAACCTTGGCCAATGCCGTTTCATTGGAATCGTAATCCGTGATAGTTACTTTAACATCAAACTTTTTCTCAAATTTCTCAATCAATTCCGGGCTAGTATAATTACCCCAGTTGTACAGATTAAGTTCTCCGGCAGCATTTGCAACCGAGCCAGCAAGTAACAAGGAAAGCCCGGCGACTACAGGCGTAAAACTTTTTTTCATGTTGATCTCCGTCAGAGTTTAATTACCTCTCTTACGACTCATGAAGAATATCAGCGTAACTAATAACACTGAAACTCCCAAAAGTACGGTCGAGATAGCGTTGATTTCCGGCGTAATAGCACGCCGTAACTGTCCAAGCATGTAAGTTGGCAGAGTATCCTGCCCGGCCGACTTTACAAACTCGGTAATAACAACATCGTCCAATGAAATAACAAATGCCAACATTGCGCCCGCAAAAATACCCGGCAATAGCAATGGCAGTGTTATTCGTCGAAAGGTCTTAAAAGGACGTGCGTATAGATCTGCAGCCGCAATTTCAAGCGTATTGTCCATTCCCTCTAAACGCGCTTTAATAGGTAGATATGCAAACGGGATGCAAAACGCGGTATGCGCGATAATCAAATAAGCAAAGCCGTGATAATTTGTTGCCTGTTTAATTAACGCGAATAAAATTAGTAGCGCAACCGCAGTAACAATTTCCGGAACCATTAATGGCTGATTAATCATCGCGTATATTGTCATTTGACCACGATAAGGTTTCGTTCTCGTCGTTCCAAGAGCGGCCATAGTGGCAAAAATAGTCGCAAAAACTGAGGCAAAACTTGCAATTATAAGTGACCTTATGGCTGCACCTTGAACCAGTTCGTTTTCCCATGCTGAACCATACCAGCGCAAAGAGAAGCCTTCCCATAACGCAATATTGTTACCTTCATTGAAAGAATAGATAACGAGCGGCGCTAACGGCATATACAAAGCGAAAAAACAAATCATTGCCACTACCGAAAAACCCGGCATTCGGGTTACTGAAAATTTTTGTTTAAACATCATATTAGCTATCTTTACCAGCACCGGCCCGCTGCGCACTGCGTACATAGAAGATTAATGCAATCATAACTATGGCAAGCAGCGTTAAGGATAAAGCCGCTCCTAACGGCCAGTTTCGACCCTGACCAAACTGCAATTCAATAAGATTTCCAAGCATTAGATTTTTTCCACCACCAAGGATTCTTGGCGTTACATAGGCGCCTAACGATGGGATAAAGACAAGTATTGAACCTGCAATAACACCCGGTTTAATCAATGGAACAATAATGCGTTTTAGCACCTTCAATCGACTTGCATACAAGTCATACCCAGCTTCAACCAAGCGAAAATCAAAACGCTCCAGAGACGCATATATAGGCAAGATCATCAGCGGGATATACACGTACGTCATACCAAGAAGAATAGCCGTATCGGTATAAAGCATATCTAATGGAGCATCGATAACCCCAATCGCTAATAAAAATGAATTAATGACACCCGCATTACGTATAATTTCTAGTACTGCAAAGGTGCGAATTAGTAAGTTTGTCCAGAACGGAATGGTTACCAAGAATAGCCAGAAATTACGGCTTTCTGCTGGCCGGGTAGCAATAAAGTAAGCAGTTGGAAAACCCAGAACAAAACACAATATTGTAGTCAAGCCGGATAATTTAACAGAGCGCCATAAAATAGACAGGTGAGCATCAGCAATTGAAACGGTGTCGTCAAATATATCGGTATGAAAGAATACTTGAAACCAGGCTTGGGTCGATGCCTCCCATTTAACGCCACCGTAGTCCCCAGGTGTTAAAAATGAAAACAAAAACATCACCAATAATGGCCCCGAAGCGGCAATAAAAAGCACTACCAACGCCGGAGTTGTTAATAATATATTACGCCGGACCGTTTGCTGGCGCACTACCTCTTCGAGATTGGTATTTTGTTTTTCTTCGGCTTGTGTAGCGTCCTTATCCACGATTAATCCTTTAAAACCTGGACCATATTTGAATCGATATTAATACCTACATTTTGTCCAATTTCGAAATTTTGTTGTCGCCCGTGTATATTCTGAACTCGCACTGTAAATAAACTCTCATCATCAATACCTACGTGATAGTGAGTATCGGTACCTATGTAAACGATATTACGTAACACACCCTGTAACTCAGTGGATTCTACAGAGTTAGATATAGTTGTCTGTTCGGGACGAATTGCTAACGTTACGGCATCCTTTCCAACCACTTCGTTACCTGCTGACACACTAATTTCAATACCAGACGAAAGTTTTATAGTAAGCAGCTCGTCTGACCTTGAAGTAATTTTTGCAGTCAAGAAGTTAGTATCGCCAATAAAGTCGGCCACAAAACGTTCACTTGGATGATCATAAATTTCATGGGGCGCACCTATTTGCAATATATTCCCATTATTCATTACGCCGACACGGTCAGACATCGTCAGCGCCTCCTCCTGATCATGGGTAACGAATACAAACGTTATACCTGTTTCATTTTGCAGACGTTTAAGTTCAATTTGCATTTCCTTACGTAATTTGTAATCTAATGCAGATAATGGTTCGTCCAATAACAAAACTTTGGGATGCGGTGCTAATGCACGAGCTAACGCCACACGTTGTTGTTGGCCACCTGAAATCTGATCGGTTCTGCGATCACGTAACGCTTCCATTTGCACTAACTTCAACATTTCGTTAACAGTTTTATCGATTTCAGCCCGTGGTTTTTCCAACATTTCCAATCCAAAAGAAACATTCTGAGCAACTGTCATGTGAGGAAATAGTGCGTAGTTCTGAAATACTGTATTAACCGGGCGTTCATAAGGCGGTAAATAGGAAATATCCTTACCGTGTAGGTGAATACGTCCGCTTGTCGGTTGTTCAAAACCAGCAATCAAACGTAATAGCGTAGTCTTTCCGCAACCGGACGGTCCGAGCAATGTAAAAAACTCGTTTTCAAGTATCGTAAGTGAAACGCCATTGAGTGCTACCACACGATCAGAATCCTTACCGAAAACTTTTTCCGCTTTGTCGATTAAAACCGCTGCATTTTTCTCGCTCATACTCGTATTTGCCAAATTTCACTCTTCTAATTTCTGTGCCAAATAATTATACTCATAGTTTAGCAGCATAATTAAAAATAATACTAGCCCCGCGGCAAACCGCTCATAACAAGTGACAAGAAGTAACAAATAGCGTCAATCATATTGCCCGAGCACTCTTTATGGTGCGGCGCAATGAAACTATATCATTTTTTTTAAACACTTATGTTTGCTCGAGAAAGTATCACGATCTAAATAACAATGCCGCATGTACCGATCCCCCGTATTCGTATCGAACGCTTTACGACCATGTAGAATTCGGAAGTTATCCCAGATAAACCCATCACCCGGTTTTAATTTAATTTCTAATGTCATTTTTTCAGAAAAAATTAACCGACTAAATTTCTCTCTACCGTAATAATATCGATTTAGCGTGTCGTGACTATAAGTGGGTATTTGTTCAGTTCGATTAGAAAAACGCACACGCACAACATCCCCGTCTTCATCTAATTCAATCATCGGTCCATAGTCTTCTAATAGAGCATTTTCTTCTATATGACGAAAATTCGGAGCGATAGTTGTCAATGCATCAAAGGCTTTAGGATCACTTTTCATTAACGATGCAGCTGCATTAAATCCGTCGACAATTGTAGATTCGCCGCCAACCGAATCATTATGAATACAGTGCATAAATATATAGCCGGGCGCTGGAAATCGATACGGGTTATCTACATGCGGCCATAAGGAACGTGATGTAACAGTTAGGTCATACGGATTCGGTATATTTTTGACATCTGTAATAGTCCCCCAATTAGTCTCCCGTGGTGGACCAACTAAGCGGGCAAAAACTTCTAGTTCGTCCAAGTCCAAGGGAATATCTTCTATATAGGCAAAACCAAATTCGCTAACCACATCCATCGCCTCCAAAAGCACCTGTTGATTTTGTTGCAACTGAGTATAAGGGAATCTTTTGAAGTCTTGAAAGGAACCATCCCAAAAAGCGCTGTTCTTTTGAATGTGCTTTGGACGTTTAAACCTTGCTGCGCTTAATAGATGACTCGATGTAAATTGACACATGTGCCCATCAGAAAACAAAACCTGTATACCCGATTTTGTCAGTTTGAAATTACTTACAGCAATATCCAACGGCAATTTATAAGCAGGTGGAATACGCATTTGTGTTCCCCGGTCACGATAGTCTGGATGAGTAGAACTTTCGCGCAGCCACAAGGGGTGAAAGAGAAACTCAAATCCATTAACCCAAGTTACAACTAAACTACTTCCATTTAGCCCTGCATGACCAATTTCATTATTATCTACAGATTGCATAAGCGACTACAATAATATTTGATTGTGTATACATAAAAATTAATTACACGGACAATTAACACCAAGATCAAAGTTCACTTTTCGTCCGATTTGGAATGCTTTGCACAAAATCTAACGCTTTCTCTGGCCATTTATCGTCAACAATAAATATGCGTTTATTCTTTGTGTGGCTGTCCCTGCACATTGCATATACCTCAAACATTAATGGCCGAGTCTGCAATACAACTTGATCATGACAATATTTAGCATTTTCAGATCGGCTACGATAGTGTATCCGGTTCAAGGTATCAACGGTGTAATATAGGTTCTGACCTGAAAACCAATCAAATTTGTCAAGACAAACCACGTAGGATTTTTCATCAAGAGTATCGGACCACAAATCAATTTGAGAGTGCGTAATCCATATGCCTTGCAGATGCTCAGGGTTCGAAAAATTAGGTGCACTACATTTAATATCAAACGGATAGAATAGATATCCTTGTAGCTGAGCTTCAACCCTAATCTCAGATTCAATATCCATATCGGCGAGCCAGTGTTTTACCACTTCATCTTGGGTCAATCTCAATTGGTGCTGTACTAAATGGTTCAGCTTAATATCCAGTCGACCCTTTATATTAGGCCCGACCCAATAAGTCTCAGCATTTACATCATTGATTAACCCCAAGTAAAACTTAACCGCTAACTCCTTATGAACCAGTTGCTCGTTACCTATTATTCGATATAGCTGGTCAATTTCCCCATAGGTTCGTCCGCCAATAATTACCTGTCGGTTCAAGAGAAGTACTTCATTCCCTGCCATATGGCATAGCAAGTAGTGACAAAGCATTTCATAATAAAGACCAATCCGCTTAATTTTTTTGGCTCGTATACGACGTTCCAGCGCCAACAAATTATTGCATTGGTACAGTTGATCTGGTCGGTAATCATTGCAGTATGGGTTTTCCAAAAAAGCTTCTTGGAAAGTTCTCGACATTATACCTGGAGAAGATAAAACCCACTTTAGGTCGTTCTTTAGTTTACGAATAAAAATATCTCCAGTTGCCAATTTACAATAAACATTAAATTAACCTATCATAGCTACAAAATTATATATCCGAAATACTCCAACCTGCTTGTACAGCGATATGAACACTACTGAGCTCAACAATATTCAATCTCTGAAAAACCAAATGGATAGCGAGGGATATTGTATTGTGCATGATCTAATACCGCCCGATATAATTACCCAGATGCATCAGAGAATTGATTCTCAGGCAAGTGCTGAAAAACAGTTAGAGGTCACCACGCAAGATCAGGTTCAAACCGATGGTGACAAAAATCAATGGGTTTATATGCTAATAAATAAAGGATTAATCTTTCAAAAACTTTTTGAGAACGAAGTCGCCCATGAAATAGTTGAGCACGTGCTCGGGCCACATTTTTTACTATCAGACTTTTCAGCTACCATCACTCACCCGGGCAACGGTCAAATGGGCTTACATAAGGATCAATGGTGGTTCCCAGAACCTCGTATGCCGGCAGAACCTCATCAACGCTGCGGAAGCATAGATCGGAGCAACGTAAGTAAAGGCCTACCTTGCGTGGCGAAATCGCCTATCAATCCACCAGTCATATGCAATGTGTTATGGATGATTAGCGATTTCACCGTCGACAATGGAGGCACACGAATCGTGCCTGGCAGTCACCTTAGTGGAACGAACCCGGAGCCTCATGGCAATTATAAAACCATCAATTCTACTGGAAGAGCTGGCAGTGCAGTAATATTTGAGGGAAGAACCTGGCATTCTGCCGACCTAAATACTAGCAATGCATCTAGATATGGAATCACCACCTATTATGGTGCCCCACAATTTCGACAGATGCTCAATTTCACTTATGGAATGAAGCAAGAAGTTACCAATAATTTGAGCTCAAAAAGTCGTGCCCTACTCGGTTTCAAACCCTGGGGGGGATACGGAGCAACAGGGGACCAACATGCCGAAAGCATCGTTCAAGGTGATGATCAAATTGGTGAACTTGGCGACTAAAATAGTCCTATATAGGAAGCGTGAAATTGGCATAGATCACCAGAGTAGCCGTAATATAGTTAAAATTTAGAGCAGCGATAATAATTGTCTAACCTGCTCCACAGGTATTCCAATATTCGCCCCCCCATATTCCGAAAGGATCGCAGCGTTTACCGCCACCAATTTGCCGGAAGAATTCAGCACCGGACCGCCACTACCGCCACGTGTGGTATCCGCATCATAAACGATCGCACTATCCGATACTTGACCAACTATACCGCGACTTGCCAGCGGTAACATATACCCAGCGTCTGCAAGGCGATTGGCAATCTTCCAGAAATCCATTTTTCCTTCTCGCATTTGAGTTAAAAAGGCTTCGCTAGTGCGCGCTAGCAATGCTTTTAAACCGGTAGGATAACCCAACACATACACTTCCTCTCCCGGCGACGAGTCGGTCTCACTTAATAGAATATGAGCGATATCGACGATAGCCTCGGAAGTGCGCAATACCGCCAAATCGGCTGTATCACTCGCTTTAACCAAGGTTACGTCAAATGACTGCTTGGCATGAGGCAAAAAACCGACAAACTTATCGACCTGAGGGAAAATTCCACGTTCTTTCAGTACACTTAACTCGCCATCATTCTCCCAAGGCAATGCAACATGTCGATTGGTCATTATAAGCCCGTCTGCACTAACCACAAAAGCCGTACCGATAAACTGTCGACGCGCGATCGGTCCATTACCGTCCAAAGTTGTCAATGGTGTCCCTTCGCGGGTTAAAAACGGATGACCTTCAGGGGTAACCGCGTAGCGTACTGGCCGACCTGTCGATTCTTCGGCATAAATATATGCTCCCTGCAAGAATACTACCGCCTGCGACGCCGCTCCGATCACTCGTGATGCTGAATGGGAACGAAACTCTAAATCGTCTACACGTTGTTGAGTAGTGTCGATGCCCTTTTTAATATCATTTTTCAGTTGATTAAGTTCCTGTCGGGAGATAAATCCCGGCTCGCGTTCTCGAAACCAATCACCCAATGCAACAATAGCTTCACGATCCTGTTGTTGTTGCTGCTTAACCTGGATTAAGCTATAAATTGTTGAAACAAGAATAACCGTTAGTAAAATAACCGCTATCGTAAAGCCGATACGAAATAGTCGAGTGGTTCTTACGGTTAAATCACGAACAAAATTGAAAGGCAATCTAGCCAAAAAACCAACTTTGGTTTGTGATTGATGCAAAGTGACATTAAAACAGTCGTTAAATAGAGTATCCAAATCCACGCTGCTACCGCCATCACGATGCACAAAATCGAAACGCAATAAAGCGGGCGGCTCTTCAATTTCTAACATATCCCCTGCATTGAGAACCGCATTAAGGATTTGACTGCCGTTTAAACGAAGCTGTGTATTTCGCTTGACTTCAACTTCGTAGGTCTCGTCGTTGAGGTGAAGACGCGCCAGAAGAATTGAATCTGGCTGATCTGGTTCCACAGCAACCACTATATTGCCCGATGCAGTCTTCAGTAAATGGACTGTCTTTGCTTCCAGTCGACTGATCTGCCCGCGCCCTGGGCCTGAAAGAAAAATCAGTGCTGGGACAGTATCTTTGGATCGTTGTCGTTTTTTTCTGGACCGAAGCACAATATGGCGCCATTGGTGTTGGTTATATACATTTTGACAGCCTCATTGAGTTTGAGTTCTATCGAAATAAATGACTTATGTAAAAATCAACTTCATAGATTGAGTTTAGTTACCTTATACTAAAAATGAAACATTTACTTAATACCGTCTAGTGCACTATGACACCGTTCTATATACAAGTGCTAATATGTCCACCACGATCCATTTATATTTCGTAGGGAAGACTCACGATTCTTTCTAAGATACACACCCACTACTCTTAGCTAATTTTCGGGTTCAGCCAAATCAATTAATCAATCAATAACCCATAACAAATTACCCATTGATTGCTATGCGATTCAGCTAGGTATTGGCGAATATTGTAGCTAAAAAATGGGTGATTGAGGTAGTCCTTCAATCACCCATTTTTGAATTTACATATTTTAGTTCATACCAGAACGACTACTTGATACAAGCACGAAGACAGTCAGTAAAAATATCCAGACCTTCATTTACCAAATCATCACTAATGGTTAGTGCCGGCAAGAAACGGATAACGTTTCCGCGAGTACCGCAAGACAGCAACACAAGACCACGACTATAGGCTTCAGCGAGTAAAGATTTCACAAGCCCAGCATCAGGCTGATCAACATCGCCATTTTGCACTAGCTCAATAGCCATCATCGCGCCCCGGCTGGTTCGAATATCGCCTATAACATTAGGGAATTCTTGTTGTAGAACTTTTAGACGATTTTCAAACAAAACACCTATTCTGTTTGCGGCTTCAACAAGGTTTTCATCTTTTATAACATCGATAACAGCTAGAGCGGCTGCGCAACTAACTGGTGAACCTGCATAGGTACCGCCCAAACCACCTGGCAATGGCGCATCCATTATCTCGGACTTACCAACCACTGCAGCCAGCGGGAAACCACCGGCCATACCTTTTGCGACCGTCATTAAATCTGCTTCAATGCCAGCATACTCGGAACAAAAGAACTTGCCGGTTCGACCAAAGCCCGTTTGGATTTCATCGGCTACCAACAATATACCGTGCTCATCACAAATCTGACGTAATGCTTGAAGAAAATTAGCGGGCGCCGGATAAAAGCCCCCTTCGCCCTGAACGGGCTCCACCATAATCGCAGCCACATCAGATGGAGCAATATCAACTTTGAACAAAGTATCCAGTGCTTTCAGCGCATCA
This sequence comes from uncultured Gammaproteobacteria bacterium, assembly GCA_905478855.1. Taxonomy (GTDB): domain Bacteria; phylum Pseudomonadota; class Gammaproteobacteria; order Arenicellales; family CAJQKF01; genus CAJQKF01. The sequence continues at coordinate 3,547 of CAJQKF010000059.1, read as the reverse complement.
TCGACAGAAATACCGTGATATTCGATAGGATACGGTACGTGGAAAATATCACCCGGGAATGGTCCAAATAAATTTTTGTAGGGAGTGATTTTACCGGTTAGTCCCATGGTCAATAAAGTTCGTCCATGAAAGCCACCGTTAAATGCAATCACACCGCGACGCCCCGTATGGGCTCGAGCAATTTTTACACAATTTTCAACGGCCTCAGCGCCAGTGGTTACGAAAATTGTCTTCTTCGGTGTGTCTCCAGGCGCAAGTTCGTTTAGTTGTTCTGCCAACTCTACAGCTGAATCATAAGGCGTAACCATTACACATGTATGGCTGAACCTATCCAGTTGCGCGGTAACGGCAGCTTTTACTTGAGGATGCATGTGTCCGGTATTACACACAGCAATTCCCGTACCAAAATCTATATATCTTTTTCCCTCAACATCCCAAATCTCTGCATTCTCAGCCCGATCTATAAAAACCGGCGCTATATTACCCTGCCCTCTAGCAATGGCACTTTCCTTACGTTGCTGCCATTCGGCATTAGAAATAAAATTCGATTCTTCCAACTTTGTTGCAGATAGATTCATGGATAAGTTCCTCACAGAAACAAAAATTCAGATTACAAGAAGCAGATGCTCCTAGATTTTGATGGATTAGTTAGTCTATTTTTTTGCCAGTTCCACTGGACTCGCTGACAATCAAAACACAAACTTACTAGGCGTAAACTGACTAACCCTAGAACTTTAACAAATAAAATATCTGCAATAAATGGAAATATTTTACTGTATATTGTGAATTTTTCTCACAATACAATTAAATGATAACCCGTCGAGATTTACCGTTGTCAGCACTTCGAGCGTTCGAAAGTGCCGCCCTGCATCTGCATTTGGGAAAAGCAGGTGAGGCACTCGGAGTAACACACGGAGCAATAAGTCACCAAATCAAAGCACTTGAGTCTCGACTCGGTAGCCAGCTATTCATACGTGAAAAAAACACACTAAAGCTCTCGGCCCCAGGACTACGACTATATGCTGCTGTAAAAGATGGACTGGATCGTCTAATCGACGGCATGGTAAACCTAAATCCAGAAAGCCTTGAAGGTACGCTTACCATAGGATGCACACAGTCCACCGCAACAAACTGGGCGATACGCCACATTATGGAATTTCAAGAACGATACCCTGATGTTGAAATAACCGTGGTAGAAATTGCCCCTGGAGAAAGTAATATTCCAAGAAACATTGATATTGCAATTTGCTACGGCAAACCGGCAGGAGATAATCGAATTGTCGAACAGCTTTCAAAACCACCGGTATTTCCAGTTTGCAGCCCTAGATTGTTATATGGAACCGTCGAACCTTCCCATGCCGAACAACTCAAGCTGTTTCATCTACTCGATGATAGCCAAAACAGCTGGAAGCAATGGTTTTCCGCTATGCAGGTAGAAACTAGTGATAAATTGCGTCAAACCAGATTTTTTAACACAACACTGGCATTACAAGCCGCTCGCGACGGATATGGCGTAGCGTTAGGAAATCCGTTTGAAATTCATGATGATCTTAAAGAAGGCCGTTTAATCATCTTATTGAAGCAATCAATACCTGAATCGAACGCCTATTATCTATTAATTCATGAAAGACAGAATGAATCTATTCGCGCTCGACTGTTTAGAGAATGGCTAAAAGTACGTCTCTAACAAACACAGTCAAACCACTTTCCCCCATAAACCCTGACCCGCTGATTACAGATTAACCGGACTAGATACCTTGTGCCAACGGTATCGCCGGTGAAACCTGTGTGGTTAACCAACAACCTGTGCATTCACCACTGGTATTTTTTGCAACTACCCAATGAAAGCCATACTGATTTCCAACCTGATCAATCACTTTTACCGCAAACACTGCATTCTCATCATTTTGCGAGTACAACTTTATCGCATGGGAACGGTGATTTAAAAGTTGTTGATATCCCGGGAGACGAAGCATTTTAGAAAAGCGATCAAGGGGACCGGTGATGCGTTGATTATTCGGATGAGCAAAGGCAAAAGTTTGAGCCGCCCCTGCATCAGGATACGGAAAATCATTCTTCATCAACGAGTCGAGTTGAAGCTTAACCACATATTCGGGCTGCAATGATTCAGAAGGCGTGATTAATTCAGTTGCCTGTGCAACCGAAAACACAAGAAGCCATCCCACTCCAGCTACCATAAACCTGCGCAACACTGATTTTATTGCAATCATCGAAACTTGCTCCTCATCACTATAACCACGCAGAAGCGTCCACGTAGCCAACGTTACCTAGAAAGTTATTTTTACCCCTATAAAAATAGCACATTCGTGCAAGAATCAATCATTAAGGAACAGACATCATCATGTCATTGCTGCGATTGTTAGGAACACTCGCAAGTACACTAAAGGATCACTTCCGCTTTCTACTAATCAGGGACCAATCGCATTACCCATAACTCCCGTCCGCATGCTAGGTTATAAAAACAGGAAAATGCGCTATCTTTATAAAAACCGCCTTACAAACAGTATTCCGATAGCGACGCAGGGGCCAATGCCAAAAGCGAAAAACAGTGTACCTACTCCGACCACACCACCAAGATACCAGCCAATTGAAACCACCGTGACTTCAATCCCAATTCGTATAGTGGCGATAGGCATTCCCGTTTTTGCCTGCAAACCGGTCATCAGACCATCACGGGGTCCTGCACCCAGATTCGCCGTAAGATAAATTCCTGACGCTAGCCCCACAACCAACACACCAATTGCTGCTTGGATAAGCTGCCAAGACAAGGTTTCTGGATAAGGTAGTAATACCAATGAAAAATCTATCATAAAAGCTATAATTAAAGCGTTCAGAATCGTACCCATGCCTGGTTTTTGCCGTAATGGAATCCATAACACTAAAATAGCAAAACTTACGATCATGGTAACAAAACCGATACTCCATCCGGTTTTTCCGCTTATTCCCTGTGCAAGCACCGTCCATGGACTTACACCCGCTCCACTAGCAATTAAGATCGATTCCCCCAATCCGAATAAAACCAAACCAAGGTTCAGGTAAAAGAACGTGAGCAGTTTAGGTCGCATGTTGTACGGAGTTGATGAACTCCAACGCAACCGCGGTACTTTTTTAACAGAAAAAATTTTTAACATCGACTATAGCGCTTCGAGCGACATGGGTGTAACCCTATTCGGTAATAAGAAACGAGCATTCATTCCAAAAATCTGCCAACAATATTTATTTCATGCAGATATTGAGCTCGTCGAGAAAATTTGGCTTTCATACCAAAATCCCTGACTGGTAAGCCAATCAAAGATTATACGAGATAAACACCAAAACCGATGCAGAGAATATTATTGGGGAGGGGTTAAACCAATCGTTGATCCTAGGTGCATTAAGCAAGGGTATTAAACCATCCAAACCAATATCGACTGAACACGCTAATGTTTGATCAGCATTATTATGCAAGACATAGGCACCATTCAAACCTAGTAGAATGATAGAGTCATTAACAGTTCGCTCAATTGCTCGCTGAGAATCTACCGCC
>CAJQKF010000058.1 GCA_905478855.1 uncultured Gammaproteobacteria bacterium | reverse complement strand
TCTTCTCGGCGCTATCTTTATACTTGTTACTGTTTGTCATCATCGTTTCCTCTTAAGGTGAACGATGAACTAAAACTGTCTCTTAGGCAATCAGACTATTTAGTCCAACTTATGCTGACGGGATACACTGCCTACGGGGGCGCTCGATTGTCAGGCAAAAGAAGAACGATGGAAGCCGTAGTTTTTGTTTCCAGATGGTCGAGTATTTTGTGGATGACGACAGGATCTTCGACAACAGTAGGCGCTCTTAGGCGATGCTGGCAATGACTTTCATGGCGCCACCGCAGGTACTGCAGGTCTCGATGTCAATGTCGCCTAAAGCGCCTACTGTTGTTAAACACCCGCTTGAGGCGCTGTGCCCACGACATGGTTGCGCGTCGTTCAACGGCTATTGACGAATCATTCGGCTGGTCACTTTTCTTAAGTCTTTTGCCTTTGCCTCACTTTGCCGGTGTCACGAGCGCACGATGCTTGCTGTTGGGTGCGAAGACACCGTGATAACGCGTCAGGTTGACTCGCGATCTGGGCACTAGGGCCGCCAGTTTGGCCATGAAGTCGAGGGGTTAGAAGATGACGTGGGTGGTGCCGTTTCGGTACGGTGTCTTTAGTTGGTAACGAATGTTGCCACCTGATCTTAGTGACATTCGCTTTTCTGACACCGCGGGCCGGGTAATGTATCGGCACAATCGTTCCAGCTTTTTGCGCTGATGGGCCTTGGTTGCCACGCCTGCATGCAGACTGAACTCGGCTACTTTGCCAACGGCATCTCCGCCTGAGTCGTCCGGATCACCCGCTGGCAGTGTTTGTAGTGTGAACACCTTGCGTCCGGCCTGTGGCCCGACCGCAATTCGGTAGGTAATGGAGGAGCCAAGCAATTGATTCATCGGATCGTCGTCGTTTTCACCCTCTGAGGACGGTGAGTTTCTAGTGTTTGTTGGAATAGTCGAAGCCACTCCATCCCTACTGCGTACAATCGAGCCTCTGCAACCGTTGGCATCCACCGAACCTGCAGCACAAAAAGAGCCCTCTACTAAAGACTTGCCACTACCCGTTAAGTCTTCCACCAGCGATGCCGAACGACGACCATTGACGGTGATGTTCTGCGATTTAGCAGATCCAACCGCGCTGTCGGCACGGCTCGACCGATTGCCGCATTTGAACGAGCATTGCTATGACGCGGCGGCTATTTCCTGACACATTGAGACGACGTCTTCTATGTACTGATGATCATATCCGGCCTCATCCTCCAACACACTGAAAAAAGCGACTGAAATACCTGTTTCCGGATTAGCCAGTAAGTATTGACCGCCGAATCCGCCGTGCCCAACCCATTGTCCGTTGGTTTGTAAGTGTAAACAGTAGCGAATCCAATCACGTGGGGCAGGAAAGTGCTTAGAGTCAGCCTTTCTTGCAAATTCGATGAAGTCAGAATTTCCAATAGAGTGACCATTTACACCCATACCCCCACGAACAAAGAGTTGTCCGTAACGAGCGAGGTCCCGTGCAGTCATTGATCCACCGCCATCAAATATGGGCATTCCAGTGCGGTCGGTTGATACGTGAAAGGTATGTTCTAGTCCAGAGGCCTCGATAATATCGATCAGATGATCGCGCAAAGATCGCCCGCTCACGATCTCGGCAACCCATGCAAGTACATCTGTATTTGCAGATTTGTAATGGATTTCAGAACTGGTATTGACCACGTCATCACTTTTAATATCGCAAAGGAACTCATGGTTTGTAATTTCCGGTTCGTTGGCGGCTGGTATTCGCCAACCCATTGCTAGTTCGTGTTTGAAAACTGACGCCGAGGGATCTGTATAGTCTTCGCTGTAATCGTTAATTACATTCATGTCTAGAACATCGCGCACGCTCGCTGTTGCATAGCCGGTCCCGATTTCTGGGATAAATTGGTTAATCGTTGAGTCAAGATTAATTTTCCCCTGGGCAACTAGCTGACCATAAATTAAGTTAAGGGTGGTTTTTGTAATCGACTGGATGCTGTGCGGTCGGTCGGCAGCAAAATCAGGTGCATAGGCTTCGTAAAGCAATGCATTGTCTTTTATTACCGCCAGTGCCGAGAATATTGACGTTTCTGTCATGTATCGCACTCGTTCTAATCGTGCGATTCGCATGTCTATATCGCGCTTTAACACGAGTACCTCGCGGGATCGTAAACTTAAGCCATATCGATTATTAAGATGCATGTTGTGAAAACCCCATCGTCGTGTTTCCGCGGTATTCCAAGGCGTGCGACTACTGTCATTAACCGACAACTCTGGGTTGGGTGCAGTTAGTAAAGTATTCAAAGACATGATTGATTCCCATTTTCTTGAAATTAGTAGAGGCGCGCGCTACCAAAGATGATGCGCGGCGACGGAGCGAAAGTTAGAAATTGTTAGATATATTTTTCTAAAGCGGGATTAGATTACAGTATCAATAATCGTATTATCAAGCCCAAGAACAACAAACGTCGACTATCTATTTTTTATCACGCCTTAGTTGTAATGATCGAATTCAGATTTACATACGCTGTGCGCCTTCGATTATAATTATGCTAATAAAAAGGATATCCTTTTCAATATTCGTTTAACAGCCATTGCTTCGGAGCATTAAAAATGAAAATAAGTAGGATATCTGTCTATCAAGTTGATTTGCCTATGAAAGAGGGTTCTTATAGTTGGTCTACTCAGTCGTTTGCGGCTTTTGACAGTACCGTCGTTGCAATAGAGACAGACGAGGGTATTACCGGATATGGTGAAACTTGCCCACTAGGGCCTTCCTATCTAGCGGCCTATGCTGAGGGTGCTCGCGCCGGTATCGCTAGGATTGCGCCGAATCTAATAGGTCAGAATCCAATGGAACTCGAGTGCATCAATGATCGCATGGATTTACTACTAAAGGGACACCCCTATGTTAAATCCGCAATCGATATGGCCTGCTGGGACATACTAGGCAAAGCAACGGGTCAACCTGTTTATTCGTTATTAGGTGGTAAACGACAAGAGCAAGTTAAGTTGTTCAAAGTGATATCCCGCACCGACCCGGATATCATGGCAGACAAAGTGGCTGAGTATCATGAACTCGGTTTTCAACAGTTTCAAATGAAGGTAGGTGAAGATCCAACGACGGATATTGAACGTTTTAAAAAAGTAGCTGCAGCAATGCGACCTGGTGATGTTATGGATGCTGACGCTAATACTGGATGGTCCCAACATGATGCTATTAGAGTCGTGGATGCGGTTAAGAATTTAGGCAGTGATCACAATATTCGAGTTTATATTGAACAGCCATGTTTAAGTTATGAGGAATGCCTTAACGTACGTCGACATACAAACTTACCGATGATTCTTGATGAGTGTATGGAAAGCTTATCGGTTTTATTGCGTGGATATCACGACGGTGCGATGGATTTGATCAACCTAAAAATAAATCGAATGGGCGGTTTAACTCGGTCTAGACAGGTTCGTGATTTATGTATTTCTCTGGGAATTGTTATGACGATTGAGGATAGCTGGGGAGGAGAGATTGCGACGTCTGCTATTGCCCACTTAGCTCAATCAACACCCGAGCGATTTCATTTTCAATCCTCTGCGTTTCACGATTATCATACAGTTGCAATTGCGAGCGGTGGCCCAATTGTTGATGGAGGCTATATGATGGCTTCGGATGCACCTGGGCTGGGGGTTGACCCCGATTTGGGTGTATTGGGCCTGCCACTATTTACAGTCTAAGCGCTACAGTTCATAGCACAATCGTTGTTGTTGTAGTTTATTAAAAAAATTATTATTTTAAGAGAGAGTAAATGTCATTATTTTCAAGTGGTGAAATGAAAAGGCGTGTTGATAACGCAAGACGTGTTATGGCCGAGAAAGGCATCGACGCCATTGTTATCAATTCTGTGCATAACACACTCTACTATAGTGATTTTTGGATGGTACCGTGGGGCAGGTATCAAGGAGTTGTTATACCCAGAGTAGGGGAGCCTGCCGTTATAGCGCCACGAATTGAGTTTGATAGACCGCATCGGATGAGTGTTTTTGATGACGTTAGAATATATTGGGATAGTCAGTCATCAGTAGACGGTATCGTAAAAATTATCAGTGATGTACTTGCAGAGAGAGGTATTCATAATGGCATGGTAGGGTTTGAAGAAACATTTGCATCGTATGAGTTTTATTCCAAACTACGGTCAGGATTACCAACATTTGATCTTATGCCCGTCGCTTACGAATTGATGGCCTCACAAAAAATAAAATCAGGGGAAGAACTGGATGTGATGCGTCACGGTGGTCAGATTTGCGATATTGGTGCACAAGCTTGCGTAGATGCGGTTCGTGAAGGTATTACCGAGGTTGAACTCCAGCGTATTATGATTCAAGCGATGGAGTCCGAAATTTGTGAAAGATTTCCTGATGAGGAATGTGATGGTACATTTGCATGGTTTCAATCCGGACCGGTTAACACAGCGGATGCTCATGCGCTGAATACCACGCGAAAATTACAGCAAGGTGACGTGCTTAGTTTAAATTGCTTCCCAATTATAGTGGGGTACTACCACTTATTAGAACGTACATTGGTGCTTGGTCCGATGTCCGATGAAGTGCGAAAATATTTTGAAATCGAAGTCGAAGTTCACCACTCAGGGATTTCCGCGTTAAAGCCTGGTGTCCGATTGGGAGATATTGACGATCAATTTATAAATCCTATCTATCGTAAACACGGGCTTCTCGATGCCAGAACATTTGGTACTGGCCACTCATTTGGCATTATGCATTACTGGTATGGCCGCGATGAAATAGGTGAAATTCGACCCTACAACGATACTATTCTTGAGCCGGGCATGGTTATGTCCATTGAACCGATGATTGCCATTGACGGTGTTGGAGGGTTCAAACACGCGGACATGTTTGTAGTACAAGAAGATGGTGTTGAGCAACTAACCAACTTTAACAATGGTGTTATTGTTATTGATTGAGTGTGCTAAGCTACGCATTGCAAACAATATTGTTATTCGTCGATGCGAAGATCAAAATACAATTTAATGGGTTGCTATTGAACGTGCAATAGCAACCCCGCTATCTTGGGTTTAGATTCTATTCGGGAAGTTGTAGGTAGGTAATAAATCGCAATGGGTGCCACCTTAGAGCCCAGCAAATTGGCTGGATACATTGGCGGGTAGTTTCCATTCTTTGTGGAGAAAACTAAAAAGTAGTCGCACCTCCACGGTGGACCTCGCTTTAATGTTTCTTCTGATGGAAACGAAAATCCAATTCGTTTGCTATTAAACATCAATGGACCTGCATAGTCAGTAAAGATGCATTGATTTTTTTGAACATGGGTTTGTACTTTTTGCAATGCTTGTTCTGTCGCCCAGAGCATACGTAGCGATAATTCACTCTTCTTTTGCTTCTGGTCAAACCAGTGAGTTGTAGTTCTAAATGCTGATAACTGGGGGTCTGTAGGGGGTATCAATAAATTGTGGAAAGTATCTATCCAAGTATTGGCTGCCATGTACAAAAGTAAAGTTATACTAATGAACTGAATTTTTATTTTTATAGTATTGGGGAAGAGTATGGATATTCCTATATAAGCTAATATTAGCAAGAGTGGAGATAATGGAAAAACAAAGCGGTTTATAAATTCTGGGAATGGCCAAATCAATAGGATCACAAGGTAACAACATATGAACGACGCTAAAAATTTATAGCGTTTCCAAGTCGTTGCTAATCCGAGTAGGCAAAGCAAACTGAAAAACAGTGAGCTGTGCCAGTTGTGAATATGAAACAAGCCGGAAGTCGACGATAAAATAATTTGCTTGCCATTTTCCATAAACAGACGAAACCATACCCCGAGGTCTCCATTGTTGTAGGTTTGTAGCAATATATCTGTGTATGATTTTCCCAGGCGACTAGTCTGCATAACATCTAGAAGCGCTGTTACCGTTAGTAACCCTAAAAACAGTTTTAATGCTTCGTGTAATTGTAATCGTGGGGCTATCAGTAAAAGTCCGGGTAAAATTGCTACCCCGATGCTACGAATGCCAATCAGAAAGCCGATTAACGCGCCTAATAAAAACAGAATCGGTAAACCTCGGTGTTTAGACTTAACCATTTCAACTAGCCAGAAAATGGCCAGCAGTAACGCAAGAAAGGATGATTCACTCCAAACATCTACACTGTAGATTAAGGTTGATGGCGCGAATGCAAATATGATGCATATCAGTAAAGTATGAAGTCTCTGGATCTCAAAACTACGCGAAAGTCTGTAAGTGAGGATGATACAAAGAGCCATGTTAACGGCTACAAATATGCGAGCATTTAACCAGTTTTCCGTGCCAGCTCCAAATATGCTCAGGGTGAGAGGAAATAATGGTGGAAAATGACCATGTTCTCTTACATGTTGATAGACAGGTAAATCGAGCTCAACAGTGCCAGAATACAAATCTGCCATTAATAAATACAAAGCGTCATCTGCACCAAAGCCGATAAATGGATTATTAATTCCGAGATATACGTACAGTGCACCTGCACAGGCTGTAAGGAGTAAAAGTGAAATTAATGCAATTACGGTTCTTTGTGAATGCATGCGGAGTAGATAATTGCCTTACTGATTTTAATAACTTTCCACAGAAAGTTTATGGTCTTGGGGATGCGGTATTTTTTGATTGTCTCATTGCGAGCTTACATTGATCGTGTGTATGTGAGGACGCTACTTGTAGATTTTAATATTGTTTTGTTGAAGTCTATAATTCAACTAGGGCTTCAGATAACATATCTTTCTGGGTTATATGGTGACATATCAATATCGGGTGTTTGACCATTAATTAATTCTGCAATTAAACGACCGGTCTTTGGGCCTGCTGTTATGCCTATATGCTGATGGCCAAATCCGGTAAAAATACCGCTGTTTCCCAACTCTCCAATGAGTGGTGTGCTATCCGGTGTGGTAGGGCGAAATCCCATCCATTCTTGGGTGGCCGTGAACTTGAGATTCGGAAATACTGCCTTAGCATGTTTTCTTAGCACTCTCAACGGCGTATTACTGGCTGCTGCCTGATGGTCGCCTAATTCAACTATCCCTGCACACCTCAAACCCATTTCCATGGGGTTAACGCCAAATTTTCCATTGGTAATCACCATGGGGTTGCGAGGAACCTCAGACGGGTTCTCGAAAATGACATGGTAGCCGCGCTCTGCTACAAGGGGTATTTTTAGCCCGAGTTTTATCATTAATTCCTTCGACCATATTCCGGCGGTAATGACGGCAGAGCCACATCGGAAAGAGCCTTGATCCGTTTGAACTTCTGAGATACGGTCTTGGCGTCTATGCAGATTTTTAACGTCGGCTTGAATAAATCGCCCACCGTTATCGACAAAATACTGGGCGAGCTCTTTTACGTATTGGCCAGGATTTGTAATATGTCCCAAGCCTTCTAACACTGCCAGACATTGTATGGCCGAACCCAATATGGGTTCTTCTTCTTGAACGGCATGGCCAGAGATTATGTTCGGTGTAAGCCCGGCTGAGGCCTTCATTTTCCAGCTGTAAGCATCTGCCTTAAATGCCGTCTGCGAAGGGTAGGCATAACTGAACTTGCTATCGACGACCCATTTTTCAGCAGATGTTCCTCTCACCAGTTCCTTATGCTGATCGACACTATCATGCAGTATTGGCGCTAGACCCGCTACTATGCGTCTGGTTTGCGAATCCGTTGCGTTAGATAAGAATTTAATGAGCCACGGTAGTAATTTAGGAAAATAATTCCATTGAAGAAATAATGGACTGTTTGGATTTGTTAGATAGTAGGGAATTTGTGACCATAAACGCGGAGAGCTAACGGGATCGACAGCCCAGGGTGCTAGTAAACCGGCATTGCCAAAAGATGTGCCCATGCCAGGTTGACCTTTGTCCATCAAAATAACTTGATGACCGGATCGCTGCAACCAAATAGCTGTGGATACCCCACAAATACCGGCGCCGATTACAATAATGGGTAGTGTCATATAAGAAGAATACTGGAAAGCACTGCAACCTGTCTAATAAAAGGTATGTCAAATTTCAAGTATCAGGCAATCGTCGTTTGGTTTGCATTTTATATGGGCTACATTCCCCTCATTAATAAATAGTGGGGTTCTTGGTTTGTTTTATACTCAGGTCTCTAGGTGTTTTTTTAAATTTATCGTTGCCGGCTTATAGCACCGGCCGGGGCGCGGTTATCCGGATACGGATAGATGATTTATTACAAAAAATGCACGTAAATGATAGCTTTTCGTCGTCCTTTGGAAACACATTAAACCCCGAAGCTATCAAGAAATAGATTGACACTATCATTGATTTTGGCGATGATTCCGTTTCTTCGGCAAAGGGCAGTTGGGATATAAGCGTCAAACCCACCATTCATATCCATAAGCTATTAATAAATAATAGCTCATCTAATTGTATATAGTTTGGATTATAGTGTGTTTGTTCTATTTCTTGTTAGGGTCGGCTAAGAAACTAGCTCGCCGACCTGCTTTTATTAGTACCGAAAATTTTGAACATGCTTTCGAATAAGTGTGTATGTAAAGAAACCTTTATTACTGAAAACTATTTTCTACTGAGGAGTAAAAGAGTGAAATCTGTACTTAAATCTACAATATTAGCAGCTGGTGTTGCAGCTGTTGTAGCTGCTGCGCCTCTAGCGCAGGCTGCTGAAGAAGTAAATGCTGCATTCTTTCTAGAATGGGCTACACCTAACCAGATTGCGAAAGTTGATAAAGCTTATGATGCAGCGATGGGTGTTGACGTGAAGTGGGCTGACTTTTCAACCGGCGTTGCTATGACTGAAGCAATGTTGTCCGGAGACATTGATATTTCTTATTCACAAGGCCTCGCGCCTTTCGTAACTGCTATTCAGCAGGGTGCTCCTCTTAAGATGATCGGTATAGCGGTTGTTTACGAGGCTAATGATTGCTTTGTTAAAAATGGAAGTGGTATTGATTCATCCAATGCTTCTGAACTTGAAGGCAAAACCGTAGCAGTGCCATTAAACACAATGGCTGATTATGCTTTTCGTCGTTACATGAGTCATTTAGATGTAGATACGTCTACTCTGAAGATCGTAGATCAGGCTCCTGCCGATGGCGCCAAGTCGCTTGCCGATGGTGCGGTAGATATGGCTTGTATCTTTGGTGGTGCATCTGCTAAAGCAGCCGGTGAAGTTGGAACGCCTATCATGAGCTCTCAAGAGAAAGTTGATGCCGGAATTGGTTCATTTGACGTAATCTCTGTTACTGAGAAATTTGCTACCGAGCATCCTGAGTTGGTCCGAGCGTTCATGGAAGTTACTGAAGAAGCGAATCTTGCTTGGAAAGCAACTGACGAGCAACTTGCCAAAGTATCAAAAGATGCTGGTATGGATCTAGAAACCACCAAAGACCAAATGGCTAGCTTCATCTTTCCAAGCGCTGCAGAGCAAAAAGAAAACTACCTAGGTAAAGACGGTATTGCTGCACAGGCTGCCGCATCACTTGGCCTCGTGTTCAGTGGTGACTCAGATGGTTCTTCTATTGCGAAAACTATCGACGGCTCCTTTCTTGAATAAAAGGTTACCGTGAAATAAAGGGGAGCCTGCTATCGCAGACTCCCCTTTTTTCGTCCTGTTGAGTAAATTGTATGCGGTACCGTTTTATAGATGTGACTATGATAGATTAATTGCTCTACAGTCACCTCTCAATCCTAAATATTTCTATTCTCTCTAAGGCATTATGGCAGACCTAATTTGCGAAAACCTCAATATGACTTTCTCTAACCCACAAACGGGTGGCAAGGTGGAAGCATTGAAGGACATTAATTTCACTCTAAAGAAAGGCGAGTTGCTTTCAGTCCTCGGCCCGTCCGGCTGTGGGAAAACTACATTATTGAACATGTTGGCTGGTTTCATTAATCCGACTTCTGGAACAGCGTCGCTTGACGGAAAGGTAATCGAAGGGCCCGGCGTAGAGCGCGGTATGGTGTTTCAGCAAGGTGCATTATTTGAATGGTTGCCTGTATCGCAAAATGTGGATTTTGGCTTACGCATGAAAAATACCGACCCTGCGAAAAGTAAAAGGTTAGTGGATAAGTGGTTGGGTATTGTCGGTCTGCAAGGTTTTGGTGACACGCCAACCTATCAATTGTCGGGTGGAATGCAGCAGCGGGTTGCATTGGCACGCTGTCTGGTAAATGACCCCGAAGTCATTTTAATGGATGAACCACTTGGCGCGCTGGATGCCTTAACACGAGAAAAGATGCAATCATTGGTGCTTGAGCTGTGGAAGGAAACAGGGAAGACCATAATTATTATTACTCACTCTGTAGAAGAAGCATTGTTACTTGGTGAGCGTTTATTTGTAATGGCACCGCGCCCTGGCCGAGTGCATAAGGAGTACAACCTTCCTTTTGCCGAATTGGGTTTGAAAGAATCACTTCGGGATATAAAGCAGAAAGAAGAGTTTAGTGAGGTTCGCGAAGAGATTTTGACAATGATATGGAATATGGAAGAGGAGATCATGGGTCATGGGTGAGCTTCTTTCTTATAACCGGGCGTATATAGCGGCCTTCATTATTATCGTGCTGGTCGCGATGTTTGTAATTTCAGTTGTTGTCGGCCGAAAAGAAACCGCGCAGCGAGATAAGGACGAAGTATTCGGTGATCCCGAACGAACTCGTGGGGGTTGGTATTGGTCAGCTTGTGGTGTTGCAACCCTACTATTGGTGTGGTTCTACTTTTCTTGGGGTGTAGGCCGAGCCTATTTTCCTGAAGCTGCAAACGAAATGTGCCAAGTGGCTAAGCTTGAGGAAGTTGTCTCTCCGATCAAAGCCGCATTACCTATTGGTTCGAGGTATTTTAAGTCGACTTTATTAGTAGCGCGCAACACTGATCAGTTAGACGAACTGGTAACTCAAGTTCCTTCCGACGTATTTTCACCTGACGAACAAGATGAGTTGCGCAACATTATCGGTGATCAACGCCAGTTAATGGCAAATTCATCGGATCCGACGCAGTTAAGTGCTCAGACATCGAGCGAACTTAACGCATTGGTGGGCAAAATTTCTTTGTTGGCGGATAAGCTAAAGTCTGATCCTACTAGTTTGAAACCAACAGAGGAGGCATTGGCGCAGCCGAAGTGGGGACTTTCCATTATTGAGATTCCGGTGTTACCGACTACGTCGCGAGGTGTGCTTTTTGACACCGTTGCCGGCGAAGCTGCGGATATCACTACGTTATTTAATAAAATCAGAAACCATCCGGTTCAAAATGATCGCATTATCTCCGATGTAAAACAACGTATTCAGAATCTGAAAACCGCCACCGAATCGGACGATTTTGATGCAGCGGCTATTGTTCAGCGAAACAAATATATCAAGTCAGTTGAACGGATTTTTAAACGTTTGGACGATGGAACTATCTTTCCAGCGCGGGCTCTCGAAGAGGTTAACGGGGCTATTGCCAATCTGGATGCCGCCAAGGATCATGCTCGAGGTGGTTTAGCATGGATCGAATCGCTATTTTTTCCTGGGCAGGGTGTTGTCAAATCTCGAACTCAATGCACGGAGCAGGGCTCGGCGCGTTGGTTGCCGAAACCAACCGATGTGGTGGCAGAGTTTTTGACTTTATCTAACCCAGATATCGAGGCCGGTGGTGGTTACAAGGGGATACCTTTATTCTGGTGGAAGTGGCTTCCGCTGCAAGACGTGGTCGGTTTCTTTGTGCCTGATAGTATTGCCGATATCTGGCCGGGTGAATATGCTCAACTAGGCCCTGATGGCACGATCACACCGTCATTTAAGGATGATCTGTTAGCATTTGCTCGGGGTGAAGCTTACCTCGGTGCTATTCCGATGCTTGATGGACATTTGTGGGATTCACTGTTCCGTGTTTTAGTGGCTCTTGCTTTGGGTATTCTGCTGGGGGTTCCGCTAGGTTTATTTATGGGCGTGTCTAGATTCTTTAAATCGTTCTTCGATCCGCTAATCGAACTATATCGGCCTGTTCCACCGCTTGCCTGGGCGCCATTGATTTTGACTATTTTTGGTATTACCGACGATGGGAAAATCTTTTTACTGTTCATGGTTGCGTTTGCAATCATGGTCATTTCGGCCCGCACGGGTGCCTCCGGTACTCAATTATCGAAGATTCGTGCTTCACACTCTCTTGGTGCGTCAACGTCTCAAATAATGCGGTATGTTATTCTGCCTAATGCGATGCCGGAAATTCTTACGGGTGTGCGTATTGCGATTGGTGTGTGCTGGGGTACATTGGTTGCTGCCGAAATTCTGGCAGGCACTACTGGTATTGGTTTTATCGAGAACATAGCTCGAACAGTATCGGATTATGAGCTGATTTGGGTAACCATACTTATTATGGGCATATTAGGTCTGATGTTCGATATAATAATGCGATGGGTTATCGCTAGAACCATACCGTGGCGCGGAAAGGGCTAGTTGTGTGATGATAATAACTGACGATTAAACAGGTAAAAAATAGCGAACCTGTTTATGGTTCGCTATTTTTAAGTCTAATGAGAACGTTTTAATCGATTATGTTATTTATCCGAGGTTGATTGATGCGATCACGTATAGAGACTTTGCTATCAACTTTGTACGTTTCGCTATCAGATAAAAACTAAAACGTATCGATATTAATCCGGTGCGTTGGTACTGTCTCCCTTTTTAATGATAACCTCTAAACTAGGTTTAGTCCTTGGTGTGATTGAACTATTTAATGTGTAATAATAATGTGGTGATAGAAAAATCTCATGTCGGAAATATTTACACGATCTAACGTTAATGACGCTGCCAAATTACCCTTGGGGCTCCCTTTGGCGTCTATATCAACATCGACAACTGATGTTGCTTGGCAAACCTGTGGTGGCGATGGCTTTTGGATTAAACCACTTTTCGAAGGTGCAAATGGTCAACATCGAACGTGGATAATGAAAGTGGATGCCGGTGCATGGTCACCTCCACACGCACATGAGGATTTGGAACAAATTCTTGTTCTAGAGGGAACTTTTTATGATGATGAAAAGACCTATCACCCAGGTGATTTTGTTTTGCGCGCACCAGGTGCTGTGCATACAGCCGGAAGTGAGGATGGTTGCATCGTTTTACTGATATATTGCCCTGTTTAATGATGCTAATTCTAGATGATGTACTTTTTCTCCGGTATTACTCATTACAGCGATTACCGCGCTCGTTATATAAAATCATATCTACGTTCGATTTCCGCTTTAATTATCCCGTTTTACTCTAATGGTGTAGTTGCAACCGCTTTGTTGATCAGTAGAAAAGATATATGAATAAGCGTCAATTAATCAAACAATGTGCTTCCGTTTTGTGCGGTGGATTCACCGCTATCGCAGCCAGCCATTTATCCGGTGGTATTCGTTTTCCATTTGTTCAAGGGGAGTCAACAGCAAAGCCAATAACGTTAGATTTGATCGACCCGAAAGCCCAAATATCCCTTGAAGGCGCCTTTATTCAAACAGCTGTTCGCACAAACTTGGGTTTAAAATTGGTTGTTCGTGCATTTGCTCCCGAGCCAATTGTTTTGATTCAAACTGAAAATGATTTTCATTTGGAATTAGTGATAAAAAATATCTCAGCCGACGCCATGCTGCAAACGGATTTTTCTGGTGACTTATCGGAAACCCAAGAAACGACTATCAATCGTATTTTAAAGTGTAAAACAGGAACAGGCCGGATATCTTTGGTGTGGACAGTGCCATTTACGAAAGAATATCGATTTACAGCAATCGGGGACTCAGGTGCAGGCACAGAGCTAAATTGGTGTTTACACCGCAGTGTGGAGCTTAAGGCTAATTTCGTATTGCACTTAGGAGATGTGTTTTATGATGATGACGACATCCAAAAATTTGAGGGAAACTTGGATCGTTCTCCATTGCCCATATACATATCTATAGGTAATCATGATTTCCAAAAAAGTGGCAGAAATCTTCATCCTTTATTTACTAATCTAGCTGGACCAATGAATAGTTTGTTTCAGATTGGCAATACCAGTTTTGTTAATTTCGATACATCTGCTTCAACGTGGCCGTCATCATCTGGAAACCGTGCCAAAATATTCGACTTAGCACAGAGTGTTAAGTCGCAAACAAATCAATGGGTTTTTATGACACATCGACCTTTTCACGATACACGCGAATATATTACTGAAGATGAAAAACATATTCTATCAGCCCGTGAGCACGAATATGTTATGAGGAGAATGTTGAGCCTGGATTCTTCACCAACGTTGCTTGCGGGTCATATTCACGACTCCATTGATGTTTTTCAAGATAATATTCAAACCTATATCGCCGGGGATGGCCTTGGTGTGCGAAATATGGTTACAGGAAAAAACGTTTCAAAAATTCTGGTGGGCGAGCAAGAACTAACAAAGAAAATTAAATTTAGCTGGGAGTCATTAAATTTACCGAAAGAACTGCATTGCCATTCAAAAGCTGTGAACACTAGACGTCTCCTGAATGAACGAGCTGCTAATAATAACTATGGCGAAAGCTGTTCCATGGTGAAGAAAAGTTCATCATGATTTATGCCTCTGTGTAAAATTCCACATTAGTTTCTTAAGATCGTCCGTGGCGTAGTTTTATTGTTTGTAATTACGGATGTTACTCATTTAGTGTCGGGCCTAACCCAGCTACGCGTGTTTGACGCATATACCGACGCCAGCGGTCAGCATCGTATCCGCCGCCTCGATGCAATAAACAGCGATTATCCCATATTACGGTGTCCCCAATGGCCCATTGGTGGCTATAAACATGGCCTTGACCCGTTGTGCGTTGTAGCAAGTTATCCAGTAGCTTGCGGCTATCGTTGTAATCCCAGCCAACAATATCGCGGGCATGAGAACCGATGTAAAAATTCTTTAAGTGATTTACCGGATTGCGCCGAACCATACGATTGACAATAGGCGGTAGGGATGCTGCGTGAGCTGGTTCCACAGGCGCCACTTTGGATCGAGAATAAACATAATCATGCACAACTTGAAGGTTTTCTATCTGCTGTTTTTCCCCTTCAGAAAGCCTTTGATAGGCTGCACGCATGCTGGCGAATAGAGTCTGGCCGCCTTCACCTGGTACTTCGTACGCATGTGTTATCGATAAAAATGACGGGATTTCGCGGAATGAAGAATCCGAATGCCACATTTCATTTCCTCGTTGAAACTTCGTGTTTGAAGCATCAGATCCCAGTTTGCCGCTTGGTGTGACATTACCAACAACACCGAAATAGTCGATCTCTCCAGTCTTTCCGAACCGAACGTGATCGACTTCAGGATTGCCGATTCTACGGGTAAGTTCGATGTGAACATCATCGGTCATCTTTTGGTTAGGAAAACATATTAGGGAAAATTGATTGATAGCATCCAGAATTATCTGTATTCGTTCTTCTGTAAATGGTTCTGTCAGATCAAAATCGGTAATAGTTGCTCCAAATTCTTCGTGAAGCGGTTGTATGCTTACCATGAGCCGTCCCGTCCCCAAAGAATCAAATCGTCAATATGATCAACGCCCCAGAATGGCTCATCGTCAATGAGAAAGAACGGTGACCCGAAGATATTATTATCGCCAGCATTTTGGATAACTTCTCGAAGAAGAGCTTTGATCTGCGGACTATTCATGTTTTCTTCGACGGTGACTCGGTCAAAGTTGTGTTCTTCGGCAATGTCTAAAATAATCGATGATACTGAAATATTACGATTATGTTGAAAATATCCCCGGTATAGTGCTTTAGCCAATCGTTTTGCCTCATCGGGTCCCGCAGTTTCATGGATTGCGTAAGTTGCTCTGCATGCTCCTACAGTTGCTACTGGGAATTCGGACGGAAGTAGTAAATCCATTTTCAGTTTTCGAGCCGTGCGTGCAACATCCTGTTTGGCATATTCCCAAATCATAGGATGGTTGATTATTGGTTGTCTGCCTGTTGTCTTAAAAAGTGCACCCATCAAGTACGGGTGCCAAGTGACAGCTCGGCCAGTTTGTTGCTCGATTTCGCTAATACGTGCAGTCGCAAGAAATCCATAAGGGGAAGAAAAATCGTACCAGAACTGAATAGGGTTGCTCATTTGTTATTCCTGGCTAGGTTAGTTCTACGGCCATTGCCGTTGCTTCTCCACCGCCAATACATAAAGAGGCTACGCCACGCTTTAGATTGTTTTGTTTTAGGCCATGAATAAGTGTTGTAAGAATTCGAGCGCCGCTGGCACCAATTGGATGACCGAGTGCACAGGCACCACCGTGGATGTTTACTTGCTCAACATTGAGGTTTAGTTGTGTGATTGCAGACATGGTCACGACGGCAAATGCCTCATTTATTTCCCATAAGTCAATATCATCGGTTGTCAATCCGCATTTGTGCAAAACAGTATTTATTGCTTGAACGGGGGCTGTTGTAAACCAACGTGGCTCACCGGCATGAGTGCTATGGGCGAGAATCTTTGCAAGCGGATCAATATGTAGCCGATTTGCTGTGGATTCACGCATGAGTATTAGCGCGCTTGCACCATCTGATATTGAACTGGAGTTAGCTGGTGTTACGGTTCCGTCAGACTTAAAGGCCGGCCGGAGTGTTCGTATCTTTTCTAGATTCGCCTTATGTGGTTGTTCATCGGTGGTAATAATTTTGCTCTTCTTGCCTGATTGAACTGCCGTGGGAGTAATTTCGTCTGTGAATAAACCTTGCTCAATAGCCCGCATTGCGCGATGCAACGATCGAATTGCAAATTCGTCCTGAGCTTTTCGGGAAAATTTATAATATTCGGCAGTCTCCTCCGCAAAGCAGCCCATTAATTTTCCTTGATCGTAGGCATCTTCCAATCCATCTAGAAACATATGGTCTTTTATTTCTCCATGCCCAAGACGATAGCCTTGTCGCGCTCGATCCAACAAATAAGGGGCGCGTGACATGTTTTCCATGCCACCTGAAACCATAACGTTACCGCTACCGGCAAGAATTAAGTCATGGGCAAGCATGGTAGCCTTCATTCCGGAACCACACATCTTGTTTATTGTTGTGCAGCCGGCTGAAAGGGGAAGGTTTGCGCCTAATGCGGCCTGGCGTGCGGGCGCTTGTCCGAGTCCAGCCGGTAGTACGCATCCCATAATCACCTCGTCAATAAGGTTTACATCGATTCCTGTTTTATGCAGTGCGGCTTCAATAGCTATTGCCCCGAGGGTTGGCGCGGGTACAGATGAAAGTTCACCCTGGAATCCACCCATAGGCGTGCGTTGTGCTGCAGCTATAACCACTGGATCCGACTGGTAAGAATGTATAGTCATATTTACGGTAAATTCGATATGGTTGAGTAAAGTTTGTGTTTAGATGGATTCTTTAAATAGCTCACGGCCAATGAGCATGCGGCGGATTTCACTGGTTCCTGCGCCGATTTCATAAAGTTTGGCATCACGCAGTAACCTGCCCGCGGGATAATCATTAGTGTAGCCATTGCCGCCCAGAATTTGAATGGCATCTAGTGCCATGCTTGTCGCACGCTCTGCCGAATAAAGAATTGCACCTGCCGCATCTTTTCTGCTTGATTGTCCGTTATCGCATGCTTTGGCAACTGTATAAACATAGGCACGGCAGGCATTCAACGTTGTGTACATATCGGCAAGTTTGCCTTGCATCAATTGAAACTCACCTATCGCTTTTCCAAATTGTTTTCGTTCATGTACATAAGGGACGACAACATCCATGCAAGCCTGCATGATTCCGAGTGGACCACCAGATAACACAACCCGCTCATAGTCTAAACCGCTCATAAGCACTTCGACGCCGTGATTCATATCACCTAACAGGTTTTCATCTGGAATTAGACAGTTTTCGAAAACAAGTTCAGCCGTATTTGATCCACGCATTCCTAATTTGTCGAGTTTTGGCGAGGTTGTGAACCCTGGAAAGTTTTTCTCGACAATAAAAGCACTAATGCCTCGGGAGCCGGCGTCTGCATCAGTTTTTGCATACACGACTAGGGTGTCTGCGTCGGGACCATTAGTGATCCACATTTTGGTACCGTTCAGTACGTATCCATCGTTCGTTTTAGTGGCATTTAACTCCATACTTATAACATCGGACCCTGAGCCTGACTCGCTCATTGCCAGAGCACCTATATGCTCGCCGCTAATTAGCTTGGGCAAATAGCGTTGTTTTTGATCATGATTTCCGTTTCTTCGAATTTGATTTACACATAAATTCGAGTGAGCACCGTAAGAAAGTCCCACTGACGCAGATGCTCGACTGATTTCTTCCATCGCTATAGTGTGTGCAAGATAGCTCATTTCGCTGCCACCATATTGTTCTTCAACGGTGACACCCAGCAAGCCAAGTGAACCCATCTTTTGCCATAAATCTGATGGGAAGTCATTGTTTCTATCTATATCATTAGCTCGTGGTGCTATTTCCGTAGACGCAAAACTCACTACTGTGTCTTGCAACATTTGCTCAGATTCATTAAGGCCAAAGCATAACGAAGGATAATTAGTTTTCATGGCGAAAGAGTTTTTTATTAGTGAAGGTTTATGCTGATTTAATGGTGTCATCAACACAAGCGAGGGTCTGTGTCATGTTTGCACAGAGTGTATTCTTATTACTGTTACGGACATAAACTTTTACTTCTGTGAACGAAAGGTTTTTACCCGCGCGTATAACTTCACCTTTGGCGAAAATGGAGTGTCCGGCAGCGGGTCTCAACAGGTTAATTTTGAATTCAACAGTTAGTACCCGACTGTTGGGGCGCATTAAGCTGAATGCCGCATATCCACCTGCTGAATCTGCAATAATGCTGATGACACCCGCGTGAAAGAAGCCATCCTGTTGGCAAAGATCTTCTCGATGGCATAACTCTATGCTGCAAAATCCTGGAGTAACGTCAACCAGTTCGGCACCTATCAAATGCATAATGGTTTGTTTGCTAAAACTATCTTTAACTACATTCACATAGTCGTCGTTTTGAGTGCGTAATTCGGTCATTTCTCTTCAATAGTAAACATTCAGGATATAAGAATATATTGACGTTTACGTAAACGTCAATTGATTTAAATTGAACATCGACAAGTGGTATGTGTTTGTATAAAGGTAATGATCAGAACTTAAGGCCGTTATATAAAATTACTTGCGTAAAAAGTTTTAGTTATTAGGTGTGAGTAATTGCGTAAGCTCTTTGACGCTTGTTGCATGATTATCTGCTCCCCATTGATGGAAGTCTTCGTCCGGCGGTGTGTATCCATATCCAACTGCGATGGTATGCATCCCTGCGGCGATTCCAGCCCTAATATCTCGTCTGTCGTCGCCAACATAGACTGTACTATTGGTAGTTCTACCGAGATTTTCGCAAGCAAGTATGAGAGGAGCAGGATCGGGTTTTTTTTGAGTTAGGGTATCTCCCGAAATGATTGTTCCTGGTGAGTTCGGAAACTGCAGTAAGTCGACGAGTGGATCGGTATATCGTGCTGGTTTATTTGTCACAATACCCCACGGGATATTGCTATCTCCTAGGTGGCGAATTAACTTCTCAATACCATCGAAAAGGCGACTTTCAACGCATAAATTATCCCCGTATGCGTTCAGAAATTGCTGGCGTAGTATTTCAAACTGGGAATCTTGGCTATTGACCCCGAATCCTATTTTGATCATTGCTGGCGTACCTCTCGATACCCAAGGTCTTATGGCGTCTAATGAAACTAAGGGCCGATTGTGTTCCGCTAGAACTGTATTCAAAGCTAGACATAAGTCGGGCGCGGAATCGACGAGCGTGCCATCAAGGTCAAATAGAACTGTTTCAAACATTATTGGATAGCAGCTTAGTGAGATTTCTGGCAATGAATGATGTAGTTGATATCCACTCCCGGTCCGATTTTAAATGTTTTTGCAAATGGGTTGTAGTGGATGCCAGTAATTTCCTTAACGTCTAAATTGGCTTTCCGACACCAATTTGAAAGTTCTGATGGACGAATAAACTTCTTAAATTCATGTGTCCCCTTTGGCAGCAGATTAAGCACATATTCCGCCCCGACAATGGCCGCCAACCACGCCTTTGGAGTTCTACTAATAGTTGAAAAGAAAATATCGGCCCCAGGTTTTGCTAAATCTGAGCAGGCCTTTACGATAGCGGCTGGGTCCGGCACGTGTTCAAGCATCTCCATACAAGTAACAACGGAAAACTCGTTTGGTCGTGCACTAGCCAATTCTTCGGCGCTAATTTGTTGGTAGTTTATATCAAGTTTGGACTCCGCGGCATGTAGTTGAGCGACAATAAGTGGAGTTTTACCCAAGTCTATGCCAGTGGTGCTTGCACCGAAGGGTGCCATGGATTCTGTCAAGATTCCGCCACCGCAACCAATATCGAGAATATGTTTGTCCTTGAGTTGAGTTTTACTGCAGATGTAGCTAAGACGCACAGGATTCATATCATGTAGCGGTTTAAACTCGCTTTCGGGATCCCACCAACGACTCGCTACTGATTCAAATTTTTCGATTTCATGTGGGTCGACATTAGACATTATTAATTCTCGGTAGTGCTTTGCAGGCGATCGCGCCAGACGTTTGCTTGTTGGAAAATGCGAGTAGGATCCAATGTAACAGGACGTTGGTTGCTTAGCAGCTGTTTCCCTGCAACCCAAACATCTGTTACCTGATCAGCGGAGACGCTGTAAACTAATTGGGCAACGGGATCAAATACAGGCTGGCTGCGGGGATGTTCCATATCTACTGCGATTAGATCCGCCCATTTTCCTGCCTCAATAGTGCCTATTTCGTCTTCAAGGCCTAATGCACGCGCGCCGTTAATAGTGGCCATTTCCAACGCTTTAGATGCTGGAATTGAGGTGGGTAATTCCGATACGCCTTTAGATAATAATGCTGCAGTGCGCATTTCTTCAAACATATCCAAATCGTTATTACTGGCCGCGCCATCTGTTCCTAAGGCAACGTTAACGCCGCGTTCGATTAATTTGCTAATGGGTGAAAACCCACTGGATAACTTGAGATTCGAATGCGGGCAATGAATAACATGAATCCCTTGCTCAGCGCAGAAGTCAATCTCTTCATCTAATAGCTGTGTCATATGCACGGCCTGCAATCTCGGCGTAGCCAACCCTAATTGAGCTAATCGTTCCAAAGGGCGACAGCCAAATCTATCTACTGACGACTTAACTTCGAATGCTGTTTCATGAATATGCATATGTATTTGAATATCCAACTCATCGGCTAGGGTTTGAATGCGCTTTAGTGAGTTATCTTCAACGGTGTAGGGTGCGTGCGGTGCGAAACTTGTCGTTAACCGATCTTCTAATCGCAATTGATCGTGTAGCAACAATCCCTTTTGCAGGTATTCATTGCTGTCGTTTGCCCATGCTGTAGGGTTCTCAAGTACTATCATTCCGATATTTGCACGAATTCCGGAGTGCTTAACGCAATCAGCAACAACATTAGGGAAAAAATACATATCATTGAAACAGGTTGTTCCTCCCCGTAGCATCTCAAGTATTGCAAGATTCGCCCCATCTTCCATAAATTGCTCATCAACAAAGGTCGATTCTGCTGGCCAGATATGTTTTTCAAGCCATTCCATAAGGGGTAGGTCGTCTGCAAAGCCCCGTAATAGTGACATTGCTGAATGAGTATGCGCATTTACTAGACCTGGCATCAATACATGTCTATCTAAGGTCACCCAGCTTTCGATCGTGAAGTTGCTTTTTGCTGTTGAACGATCAACAATATCGATAATTCGTCCGTGGTTTACTAAAACCACATGATCGGTGAGTACACTTTGTTGGGGATTGACGGTAACGATCCATTTTGCGTCCAGTGCAAGGTCGATATTTGAACGGGTTTGTTTCAAGGAAATGTTTCTACGAGTAATTGAGAGTTTGGGAATTATCCAGTTTCTATATAGGCAGTTCTTCCGGGGAAGGACCAATATTAACTTAATCCGAACGTTTAATGGAGACATGATTTTATAATTGGCTTCGATTTATTCCATCTAATAGTAAAATAAGTTACAAAGTATGTTGCTCTATCCGATTGTTTTCCCTATAATTCGGATCCCGATTGCGGGGTGGAGCAGTCTGGCAGCTCGTCGGGCTCATAACCCGAAGGTCGTAGGTTCAAATCCTACCCCCGCTACCAAAGATTTTTTGTTTGTATGACCCCGCGGATGCGGGGTTTGTTTTTTGCACGGGTAAGCAGAGGATCGCTTTTACCCGTTTTTTTGGGCTTGTATAAAATGTTAGGCGATTCGCAAGAGCTACGAAAACTTCTAGAGCCGGTAGTTGAGGCGCTCGGTTTTGAGCTGGTGTTGATAGAAATAGCAGGTGGTGGGTCGAAAACATTACGATTGTTTATTGACGCACCGGGCGGTGTAATGCTGGAAGATTGTGAATCGGTGAGCCGACAAGTGAGTGCGGAGCTCGATGTGGAAGACCCTATATCGGGTCAGTATCATTTGGAGGTGTCGTCACCAGGGCTGGAACGACCTTTGGTGAAAACGGAGCATTTTATTCGTTTTGTAGGCGAGCGCGTGAAAATTAAGTTAACGCAGCATCACCTAGGGCGTAAACGTGTAACCGGCGTGTTAACAGACGCTGATGACACGGGAGTTGTGGTTGATGTGGACGGTGAGGCGTATGAGCTTGGTTATGCCGAGATGGATACTGCAAAATTAGCACCGCTGTTTAATAACGCGGAAGTATAAGAGATTAAGTGAAGGGTAAATTACGGTGATAAGTAATAGCGAAATCCTGCTGATGGCAGACGTTGTGTCTCGTGAAAAGGGACTAGAAAAAGACGTGATTTTTGAAGCAATAGAGGCTGCTTTGGCTACCGCTACGCGCAAACGTCATCGTGAGGATATAGAAGCTCGAGTTAATATTCAGCGCACTACTGGCGATTACGATACCTTTCGACAGTGGTTGGTTATCGAAGACGACGAAGACGTAGAGTTTCCTTCGCGTCAAATTAATCTGCAAGATGCCCGTGAGAAATCTGCAGAAATTGAGGTTGGCCAGTTTATTGAAGAAGCTATGGAAGCCGTGGAGTTTGGTCGTATTGCCGCTCAGGCGGCAAAGCAGGTCATTCATCAAAAAGTTCGAGAAGCAGAGCGTCGCTTAATTGTCGAAGAATATGAGCCGCGCATTGGAGAAATGTTGTCTGGTACGGTTAAACGCACGGATCGTGGTGATATTGTTGTAGATGTAGGTGGTGTTGAAGCCTCGTTACCAAGAAATCGTATGATTGCACGTGAGGCTTTGCGTCCAGGTGATCGAATCCGAGCGATTTTATGTGACGTTCGTGCCGAATCTCGGGGTCCACAACTGATGCTTGACCGAGTATGTCCGGAGTTGTTGATAAAATTGTTTCAATTAGAGGTTCCTGAGGCTGGTGAAGGAATTATAGATATTCTTGCGGCGGCGCGTGATCCTGGTATTCGGGCTAAAATAGCGGTACGTTCTAACGATCGAAAAATAGATCCGGTGGGTGCCTGTGTTGGTATACGAGGTGCTCGTGTACAAAGCGTTTCAAATGAAATCGCTGGTGAACGCGTTGATATTATTCCGTTTTCGGAAGATTCGCCGACGTTCGTCATTGCTTCCCTAGCTCCTGCAATTGTTGAGTCGATTATTCTCGATGAGGACTCCAATAGTATGGATGTAGTCGTTCAAGAGAGTCAGCTCTCGCAGGCGATAGGTCGCGGCGGGCAAAATGTGCGTCTGGCCTCGGAACTTACGAAGTGGGAACTCAATATTATGACTGACAGCGCCGCTGCTGAGAAGGCTGAGAAAGAAGCCGGTGAAGTGCGTGCGCGTCTAATAAAGACTCTGGATGTGGATGAAAATATCGCAGAGATTCTTGTGCAAGAAGGGTTTACCAGTCTTGAAGAAGTTGCATTTGTGCCCAGGCAGGAACTTCTTGATATTGAAGAATTTGATGAGTCGTTGGTAGATGAATTACGTAATCGCGCCTCGGACTCATTATTAACGCAAGCAATCGCAACTGAGGAAGAAAATTCTCCTGCAGAGGATTTACTGACTATGGACGGTATGGATGAAGAAACTGCGCATATGTTAGCTTCCAAAGGTGTACGTACCATGGAAGAGTTGGCAGATTTTGCGTCTGACGAATTAAATGAATTAACCGGTATGGACGAAGAGCGTGCGGGCAGATTAATTATGACTGCACGTGCACCTTGGTTCGCAGAAGAGTAAGTACATCTTATGGCTGACATCACGATAAAGAATTTTGCGGAACAAATCCGCGTAGCTCCGGAGCGACTGCTTGAGCAGCTTGGGTCGGCGGGTGTCAAAGCCGGATCGGTAGACGACGTATTATCGGACGAGGATAAAGTAAAGCTGTTGGCTTTTCTGAAGGGCGGAGCGTCGCAGCCAGCAGAACGTAAGCGCGTTACTCTCAAGCGGAAAACTACAAGCGAGATAAAGCAAACGTCTAAAACTGGAGCCGCTCATACCGTTCATGTTGAGGTTCGAAAGCGTAGAACGTTTGTTAAACGAACAGACTTAGTCGAAGAAGCTGAAGAGGAAGCGCGTAAAGAACGTGAAAAACATGAAGCACGACTAAAAGAAATAGCAGACGCAGAAGCTAAGGAAGTGGCTGCCGAGGCTGCGGCAATTGCTAAGCATGCCCTAGTCGATACTGTGGATGAGGTCGTGGAGGATGTTGAAGTTACGGCACCTTCTACAGAAGTCGAAGTTCCAGTGGTTTTAGAGCCTGTAGTATTAGTAGAAGAAATTATTGAAAGTTCGGACCACACATCTGACAATGCCCCAGAACAGCTGGAAGACAAGGCAAGTGACGTGTCTGTGGTGGAAGATGATTCGATTCCTGTAGTTGAACCAGTTGCAGAGACTTCTGCTGAAGAAACTCAAATACAAGCACAACAACAATCCGGAGAAGCTAAGCCTGCAGAAGAAGAGGTTGCTGTTAAACCTATTCCAAAGCCTGCCGCAGCTGAAGTTAAGAAACCGGTTGTCGAAGACGACGCTAGTAAGCGCGCTGAAAAAACCAAGAAAAAGAAAAAAGGCAAAGGCCGTGATAACCGCGAAGAACTGCATGTATCTAAGGACAAACGTGGACGACGAAAAAGCAGGCCTGTTGCGAAACCTGGATCAGTAAGATCCTCGACATCTGACCAGCATGCATTTGAGAGACCAACCGCACCCGTAATTCGTGAGGTTAGTATCCCGGAAACGATAACCGTTGCCGAATTAGCTCAAGCAATGTCGGTAAAGGCTGCTGAATTGATTAAGAAAATGATGGAAATGGGATCCATGGTGACCATTAATCAGATACTTGATCAAGATACCGCTTCAATTGTTGTCGAGGAAATGGGACACGTGGCCAAGGCCTCTGCTGCATCCGATCCAGAAGCCTTGTTAGTTGAAGAGCGTTTGGCTGATGATCCAGCTAGTGCTCTAGTTCCCCGCGGACCGGTGGTTACCGTTATGGGTCATGTTGACCATGGTAAAACATCACTGCTAGATAAAATCCGACAAGCGAAAGTTGCAGCTGGAGAAGCGGGTGGCATAACCCAGCATATTGGCGCGTACAAAGTGTCGACTAGTCATGGTGAGATTACATTTCTAGATACACCCGGCCACGAGGCGTTTTCAGCAATGCGAGCACGTGGTGCAAAGGCGACTGATATCGTTATCCTGGTTGTAGCGGGTGATGATGGTGTTAAACCGCAGACTATTGAAGCTATTCGTCATGCTCGTACTGCCGAAGTTCCAATTATTGTTGCGGTTAATAAAATGGATCGTGAAGAATCTGATTTAGATCGGGTTAAGCAGGAATTAACAAACTACGAAGTAGTGCCTGAGGAATGGGGTGGTGATACGCAAATGTGTCCTGTTTCGGCTCATACTGGCGAAGGTATTGATGAATTATTGGATGCTGTTTCTCTGCAAGCAGAATTGCTCGAGTTGAAGGCAAATCCAACCGGATCGGCGCGCGGTGTTGTAGTTGAAGCGCGTTTGGATCGTGGTCGTGGTCCAGTTGCAACCATTCTGGTTCGCTCAGGACAGCTGAAGAAAGGTGATGCTATTTTGGCGGGTCGTGAGAGTGGCCGAGTTAGAGCGCTCAATGATTTTGCTGGGAAACCTCTAAAATTTGCTGGCCCTTCTGATCCGGTAGAAATTCAAGGGTTGTCTGGAGTCCCTGTTGCTGGGGATGATGTTTTAATTGTGTCAGATGAGCGTAAAGCTCGGGAAATTGCACTTTACCGTCAAGGTAAGTTTAAGGAAATAAAGCTCGCCCGACAGCAAAAAGCCAAACTTGAAAGTATGTTTACCCAGATGGAAGAGGGTGAAGTACGTACACTGAATCTTGTTATTAAAGCAGATGTACAAGGCTCGGTCGAAGCATTATCTGAGTCCCTTGAAAAATTGTCGCGCGATGATATTCGTGTCAAAGTTATACACGGTATGGTTGGCGGAATTAACGAATCTGACGTGAACTTGGCGATGGCTTCGGAAGCAATTGTGATTGCGTTTAACGTTCGTGCTGATGCTGCGGCTCGTCGTTTGATCGAAAGCGAAAGTATTGATGTTCATTATTACAACGTAATTTACGATGTGGTTGATGAAATTAAGGCTTCAATGACAGGCATGTTGAAGCCCATTATTAAGGAGCGTGCAGTAGGACTTATCTCTGTTCGTGATGTCTTTCGTGTTGCGAAAATCGGCGCTGTTGCAGGCTGTTACGTGCTAGAGGGTGTTGTTAAAAGACATTTGCCAGTGCGCGTATTGCGTGACAACGTTGTGATATTCGATGGAAAAATTGATTCACTTAAGCGTTTTAAGGAAGATGCAGCAGAAGTTCGCAGTGGCTTTGAATGCGGTATCGGAATCAAGAACTACAACGATATTAAAGCGGGTGATCAGATCGAAGTGTACGAAATGGTCGAGGAGAAAGTAACGCTCTAGTCAAGAACTCCTCTAATGGTCTTTAGTGT
The DNA here is from genome assembly GCA_905478855.1 of uncultured Gammaproteobacteria bacterium. Taxonomy (GTDB): domain Bacteria; phylum Pseudomonadota; class Gammaproteobacteria; order Arenicellales; family CAJQKF01; genus CAJQKF01. Next base: position 48,850 of record CAJQKF010000058.1, on the reverse strand, counting down.
AAAGTCATTAGCCATTTTTGATCGAGCGTAGAAACTCTTATGTATCAGGAAACCGAACGTACACGCCGTGTTGGCGAGTTGATTAAACGAGAAATTGCAATAATCCTATTACAGGAAATGGATGAACCACGTTTTAAAATGGTATCCATTTCTGCAGTCACGATTAGTCGTGATTTACGTAACGCGACAATTTTCTTTACCTGTATCGGCGCTAAGTATCCCGCCGACGAGTTACAGGTCGAGCTTAACCAAGCTAAACGCCAGATCCGTTATCTGCTTAGTTCTAGAATCCGTCTGAAAAGCACGCCAGTTATTAATTTCCGTGTTGACACCAGTATTGAACGCGGTATCCATTTAACGCAGCTAATAAATTCAGTCATTGACGCTGAAAACTGATAAAAATATTATGTCAAAGTCTCGTAACCGATCCCGTGGTAATGGCGCTAGTAAGGGTCGTGATGTCAATGGTTTTTTACTGCTCGATAAACCCGCTGGAATTTCTTCTAACGGTGCGTTACAGAGGGCTAAATTTTTTCTTGATGCTAAAAAAGCAGGGCATACTGGGTCTTTAGATCCGATTGCTACCGGCTTGTTGCCATTGTGCTTTGGGGAAACTACCAAGTTGTCAAGCTTTTTTCTTAATGCCGATAAGCGTTATATTACCAAAGTACGTCTTGGCGAAACGACCACAACTGGGGATAGTGAGGGTGAAATTATCACCAGCAGTAGCGCTAGTGTTACCGTAGAAGATATTCATAAAGCGCTTGAAGCATTTCGTGGCGATTACAAACAAATGCCACCGATGTTTTCCGCAATAAAGAAAGACGGTCAGCCTCTATATAAGCTTGCTAGGCAAGGTATTGAGATTGAACGCGAGCCTAGAGATGTTAGCGTTTACGAATTAACCTTGCACGAATTTGATGGACGGGATGTGGTTCTAGAAATTAGTTGTTCCCGTGGTTTCTATGTTCGCAGTCTTGCCGTTGATTTAGGCAATGCGTTAGGTGTTGGTGGCCATGTTATCGAATTACGTCGCACTGGCGTTGGGGAACTAACTATTGATCAATCTGTTACACTTGAGCAATTAGAAGCAGTTGCTGAAGTAGAACATCGGGACAACTTTGTTTTGCCCTCAGATGTTGGATTGGCTCATATTCCCAAAGTGAATCTTTCAGTTGATGCTACTTTTTATTTGTTACGGGGTCAGATTGTGAGTGCAGCTCGATTACCTGCTGAGGGATGGGTTCGGCTTTATTCGGAAGCCAATGGCTTTCTGGGTTTAGGTTCGGTAACTGACGACGGGCGTGTAGCACCTAAAAGGCTTTTTCAACATCTTACCCACTCTGTATCACCAACTCGGACAAAATTCAGTGAAAACCGTTAATATAACGGAGATTTCGGTTGAGATCGTAGTGCCTCGCGGTTAGAATACGCCGTTTTAATTTTGCCGAGTCATTGGATGATTTTTTAATGAGTCTGCTTATGGCGCTTTGAACGTCATTATTTTGATTTAAGTAACTAAATAGAGATATATTTACAATGAGCTTAACGGTTTCACAAAAATCGGACATTATCGGCGATTATCAGGTCGGTACAAGTGATACGGGTTCCCCAGAAGTGCAAGTTGCACTTATGACTGCGCGAATTAAGGATCTGACGGAACACTTTAAAATTCACATACATGATCATCATTCCCGACAGGGTCTATTGAAGCTTGTGAATCATCGTCGAAAATTATTGGATTATTTGAAATCCAAAGACGGTGATCGATATCGATCACTCATTTCTCGTTTGGGTCTGCGAAAGTAAGCAACCTCGACAAATCTAAACATCCCCGGTCAATAATTTAGCTGACTTCGCCCGCATCTAGGGCTGATCGTTCGGTGATGAACTACTCGGAGCACATATCGTGACGCGCGTTGTAAAATCTTTTCAGTATGGTAACCATGAGGTTACCCTCGAAACAGGTGAAATTGCTAAACAGGCTAGTGGTTCTGTTATTGCAAAAATGGGGGACACAACTGTTTTAGTAACAGTTGTTGCATCCAGAAATAGTTCTGGAAAAGACTTTTTTCCGTTAACTGTTGACTACGAAGAACGTACCTATGCCAATGGAAAAATCCCAGGCGGATTTTTCAAGCGTGAAGGTCGTCCATCCGAGAAAGCAATCTTAACTGCACGATTAATTGATCGTCCAGTTAGACCGTTATTTGCGGACGGCTTTAATAATGAAGTGCAAATTGTTTGTACTGTTATGTCAGTTGATCCGGAAATAAACCCGGATATTGTCGCTATGATTGGTGCATCTGCAGCATTATCGCTTTCCGGTGTTCCTTTCAACGGTCCAATCGGTGGTGCTAGGATTGGCTATATTGATGGTGAATATATACTGAATCCATCAAAAACGCAGTTGGCGGAAGAGTCTCTTCTCGACTTAGTTGTTGCAGGAACTGAAAAAGCAGTATTAATGGTTGAGTCCGAGGCAAAAGTACTTACTGAAGAGCAAATGCTCGGTGCAGTAGTCTTTGGCCATCAAGAAATGCAACGTGCAATTTCTACAATTAAAGAATTAGTCGCGGAAGCGGGGGCTGAGCGTTGGGATTGGATTGCTGACGAAAAGAACTCCGAAGTCAATGAGCAGGTGGCAAGCATGGCTGCAGACGATATGGCAAAAGCCTATCAAGTAGCTGAGAAGACAGCCAGACAAGACAAGGTATCTGAACTCAAAGAGCGTGTTTGCGCCGAATTGGTCAATGCGGACTCTGCTGATGGCACACTTGATGACGTGAAATCAGCACTTAAATCATTGGAGAAATCTGTTGTTCGTGGTCGAATTCTCGATAACGAGCCGAGAATAGATGGTCGTGATCTAACTACGGTTCGACCAATTACTATACGCACCGGTGTGTTACCAAGAACTCATGGATCTGTTCTGTTTACTCGTGGTGAAACACAAGCACTAGTGGTGACAACTCTAGGAACTGATCGGGACTCGCAAATTATTGATGCCTTGGAAGGTGATTATCGCGATGGCTTTCTATTGCACTATAATTTCCCTCCGTATTCCGTCGGTGAAACCGGACGAGTTGGAAGTCCAAAACGTCGTGAAATTGGCCATGGGAAGTTAGCTAAACGGGCAGTAATGGCGGTTCTCCCGGAAGAAGGAACATTTCCATATACCATACGTGTGGTATCCGAAATTACGGAATCAAATGGTTCATCCTCAATGGCCACAGTATGTGGTGCGAGTATGGCAATGATGGATGCTGGTGTTACTGTAAAGGCTCCTGTTGCAGGTGTTGCGATGGGACTTATTAAGGAAGGTGAACGATTCTCTGTTTTGACTGACATACTGGGTGATGAAGATCACTTAGGGGATATGGATTTCAAGGTAGCCGGTACTTCAGAAGGTATTACTGCGCTTCAGATGGACATTAAAATTGAGGGCATCAACAGCGAAATAATGGAACAAGCTTTGAGCCAGGCGCGTGATGGGCGATTACATATTCTAGGCGAGATGTCCAAAGTGTTGGATAAGCCTCGTGAAGAAATGTCAGATTATGCTCCCCGTATTCTTACCATGAAAATCAGTTCCGATAAAATTCGTGACGTAATTGGTAAGGGTGGTACAACTATCCGTTCAATTTCAGAAGAAACAGGTGCTCAGATCGATATAGATGATGATGGTACTGTACGCATCGCTACTGCGGATCTGGCAGCGGCGCAGGCAGCTCAGCATCGTATCGAGCAGATCACAGCGGATGTAGAAGTTGGTACGATTTACGAAGGTAAAGTTGTAAAACTGATGGATTTTGGCGCTTTCGTTAATATTCTTCCAGGAAGAGACGGGCTTGTGCATATTTCTCAGATTAGTAACGAGCGCGTGAATAATGTTACTGACGAACTTACAGAAGGTGACGTAGTTCGAGTTAAGGTGCTAGAAGTGGATAAGCAAGGCCGTATTCGCTTGAGCATGAAGGCAATTACTGAAGAAGAGTAAGTTGTTTCGTAGTACTTTGCAGAAAGGGGCCAGTTAGGCCCCTTTTTTTATTCTGGTGGATTAAAAGTTGAAAATATTATTGCAGCGAGTTCTTGAGGCAGGTGTGTGGGTTGATAAGCAGATAGTTGGAAATATTGGATCTGGATTGTTGTTGCTCGTCGGATTCTCTTGTGAAGACCAGAAGATTGATCTGCAACGTGTCGTAAGTAAAGTTATTAACTTGCGTGTGTTTGAGGATTCAAGTGGTAAATTACAAAATTCTATCATCGAAACAGGTGGGCAAATTCTAGTTGTTCCCCAATTTACTCTTTATGCTAATACTAAACGTGGCCGTAGACCAGATTTTGTCGAGTCGATGCCTGCCGCTCTCGCAAAAGTGTATTTTGAAAGTTTTTTACTTCAATTTGAAGCAGACTTTTCTGGGGTGCTAGAGAAGGGAGTATTTGGTGCCGACATGAAAGTATCATTAGTAAACGATGGTCCCTTTACATTAATGTTGGAGTTTTAAATGAATATGCTTTCAGATGGAATTAAGTCGGTATACGAATATGAAGTGCAGTGGGGTGATTGCGATGCTGCCGATATTGTGTACTATCCTAATTACTACCGTTGGTTTGATAATGCCAGTCACCATTTATTTAGTAGCGTAGGTCTAGGTTTTTCGGAACTCCGTGAACAGTTTAATTCAATAGGATTTCCATTGGTTGGTGCCAAAGCTGATTTTCTACGACCTTCTCGTATAGCTGATAAGCTTAGTATTGAATCTACTGTTAGCTCCATTTCCCGAAAGACCTTACTCATCGAGCATGTTATTCGAAGCGATAATCAAGAGGTTGTTAGAGGAGAAGAAACCCGAATTCTAGGGGTGATTGGAGACTCTGGTCAGTTACAGGCCGCGGTAATCCCAAATAAGATACGAACTCGACTTTGCTTCAACGGGTAGTGGAACTTTATTGCCGCTGAGGATAAACTAATGCTTGTTGGTATTATATAAAACCTTGTTCTAGTTCTTTTTAGTTTTAATGAATTATGAGGTTTCTCAAAAAATCCCGCGTTTTAAGTTAACTTGGAGGAAGTATGTTTAAAAAAGCACTATTAGCGGCTGCAGTTTGTGGGTTGATTTCAGCTCCAGCTTTTGCCGCCGACTCAGTTAAAATCGGTTTCGTCACAACGCTTACAACTGGCGCTGCCGTTATCGGTAATGATATGAAAAATGCCGTCGATTTAGCGATGGAGCACATTGGTTCAAAAATGGGTGATCTCGATGTTGAGATGATTTTTGAAGATGATGGCTTTAAGCCAGAAATCGGAAAACAAAAAACCGACAAGTTAGTTAAATCTGACGATGTTGATTTCGTTGCAGGATTTATCTGGTCCCATGTTTTATTAGCTTCGAGAAAATCAGCTCTGGACGCGGGTAAATTTCTCATCAGTTCGAATGCTGGGCCAAGTCAGATTGCCGGTAAGTTATGTCATGAGAATTTTTTCTCCACATCATGGCAAAATGATCAAACCCCAATGGCTATGGGGGAAGTTCTAAATCGCAATGGTGTTAAGAATCTGTACATAATGGCGCCAAACTATGCAGCTGGGAAAAATATGTCGGCTGGTGTCGAACGAACTTTTAATGGGACCATTGTTGGTAAAGATCTAACGAAGTGGGGTAAAGATGCTCAACTCGATTTTTCGGCCGAATTAGCAAAAGTTAAATCTTCCGGTGCGGAAGCATTATTTGTATTTTATCCCGGTAAAGCAGGCGGCGCATTTATAAAGCAGTACCAACAGTCTGGCCTTTCCGAGTCAACCAAACTGTATACCGTTTTTACAGTTGATGCGATTAGCCTTCCGAAATTGCAGGCAGGTAAGTTAGAGGGCGTGTTGGGTTCACTGGCTACTCAGTTCTGGTCTCCAGATCTTGATAACGCTCAAAACAAGAAATTTGTTAGTTCCTTTAAGGAAAAATACGGAACCTATCCTTCGTTCTATGCAGCTCAGTCTTATGATACGGTTTTTCTTATTAAAAGTGCTGTCGAGGCTGTCAATGGAGATCTTTCAAATATGAACGGAATGAGAGCTGCGATGGAGAAGGCTGATTATCCTTCCGTGCGTGGTCCTTATAGTTATGGGAAAAATCATTTTCCGATTCAAAACTTTTACTTACGTGAGGCCGTCGTAGATGCTGATGGTAACTGGACGACTAAGATTGTTGATACTATTTACGAAAATCATCAAGACACATATGTAAGTGAATGTCCGCTTTAGTTAAGCAATTTAAACAAACAAAAAGGGGGGGCTTGATTGCCCCCTTTTAGTTTTGATTAATAGATAAGGGGTTATTTAGAGATGGACGGGGCGCTTGTTGTCGTACAGTTACTGAATGGTATCCAATTGGGAGTGCTACTGTTTTTAGTTGCTGCCGGATTAACTTTAGTTTTTGGGATCATGGATTTCGTTAATTTAGCCCATGGTGCATTATATATGATTGGAGCTTTTATCTGCGCTTCATTGACTCTTGCACTGGATTCTTTTTTGATCGCGATAGCTCTGGCTTTACCTGCTACATTTATTGTTGGCTATCTTATTGAGCGCGTGTTTATTTGTCATCTTTATCATAGGGACCATCTTGATCAGGTTCTTGCGACCTTTGGACTGATTCTAGTCTTTGATACTTTGGTGCATATGCTATGGGGTCCAGCGGGTATATCTTATCCGTTACCAAACTGGATGAACGGCCAAGTCAATTTGTTTGGTTTTGTTGATTTTCCACTTTACCGATTGCTCATTATTTTTTCTGGCATAACCGTGGCAATTGGATTGTACTTTGTTATTGTACGCACAAAGACTGGAATGTTAATTCGGGCAGGTGCTTCAAATCGGACAATGATTTCGGCTTTAGGTGTTAATATTAATCAGTTGTTTCGTTATGTTTTTGCAACAGGGGCCATGCTGGCGGGTTTTGCCGGAATGATTATTGCGCCCATTACTGAAGCAAGTATTGGTATGGGCAGCGACGTACTACTCATTGCGTTCGTGGTTATTATTATTGGTGGAATAGGTTCGATACGTGGGGCTTTAATCGCTTCGTTAATAGTTGGGCTTATTGATACAATGGGCCGGAGTTTTCTTGACGACTTAATGAAGTTAGTTGTCTCTAATCAGGCTGCTGAAACATCGGCACCAGCTTTGTCAGCTATGTTGGTATATATACTAATGGCGGCTATACTTTTTTTTCGACCACAAGGTTTGTTCCCTCCGAAAACTCGCTAATTTCTAATATATAAATATAAATAGTGTTGCAGATTGATATGAGTAGTTTAAACAGATGATTGCAGGTTTAAAACTTCACGGCGGGGTCGTGGTGGCAATTTTGTTACTTCTGGCATTTGCTCCATTTATCATCGATTGGATCGATAAACCGTTTTATCTGGATTTAGTAACCCGTATGGTCATTTTGGCTATCGCTGCGGCGAGTCTTAATTTGATTCTCGGTTATGGTGGAATGATCAGTTTTGGTCACGCCGCTTACTTGGGTATAGGCGCATATAGTATAGGTATTCCTGCCTACTATGGAGAGTACGATGGGCTATATCAATTAGCCATTACCATTATTGCCTGTGGATCGTTTTCATTGCTGACCGGGTATGTGTGTCTACGGACAAAAGGTGTTTATTTCATAATGATTACACTAGCTTTTGCGCAAATGATGTTTTTTGCCTTAGTGAGTATCGAGGAATATGGCGCTGATGATGGATTAGTGATCGATTTGCGGAGCGAATTGCCTTTTGGATTTTCATTGGAAAACTCTGTTTCAATGTATTATCTCTGTTTCTTCATTTTGCTGTTTTTTCTTTTTATCATTCATCGATTAGTGAATTCCAGATTCGGAATGGTAATTAGAGGAAGCGCTGTTAATGACTCCAGAATGCAATCACTCGGCTTTCCAACTTTTCGATACCGGCTACTATGCTTTGTAATCGCGGGAGTTATGTGTGGTGTGGCAGGTTGGTTGCTTGGAAACTTTACTAATTTTATTAGTCCCGAAATGATGGACTGGACCCGTTCCGGCGAACTTATATTTATGGTTGTGTTAGGTGGAGCAGGATCATTGTTTGGACCAGTACTTGGAACAGCTGCGTTTGTTCTAATTGAGGAAGTGTTATCTGGCTTTACTATTTATTGGCAGTTATATTTTGGTTTGTTTCTAGTCGCAGTTGTGCTTTTTGTGCGAGGTGGACTTGATGGATTGTTAAGCAAGTTTTCGCGGAGTGATAAGTAGTGGCACTTCTTGAAGTAAATAACTTGCACAAGAGTTTTGGCGGTATAAGTGCAACATGTGATGTAAGTATCCGTGTCGAAAAAGGAGAATTACACGCGATTATTGGACCAAATGGTGCAGGAAAAACCACGTTGATTTCACAGCTAACTGGTGATCTTGAAAGTGATAGTGGTACTGTTTATTTGGACGGTAAGAACATAACGCGATTGCCCATGCATAAACGTGCGAGACTAGGAATGGCACGCTCTTTTCAAATTACGAGTGTCATTGATAATATGAGTGTCATTGAGAACGTAATGCTATCCGTACAGGCACAAAGTGGGCATTCTTTTCGCTTTTGGCAGCCGGTTTCAGCACAACAAGAATTAACTGAAACATCTCACGAGATTTTAGTTAATGTTGGCTTACAAAGCCGATCTTTACATCGAACTACCGAACTCTCTCACGGTGAACGACGTCAGTTAGAAGTTGCTATGGCACTAGCAATGCGACCGAAACTATTACTATTGGATGAGCCTATGGCTGGCATGGGTTCGGATGAGAGTATAAAAATGATTGATTTTATCTCCTCTATTAAAGGAGGGACTGGAATATTATTGATCGAACACGATATGGATGCTGTCTTTAAATTAGCAGACCGAATTAGCGTTCTGGTGGAAGGTAATATCATCGCCAGTGGTAGCCCCGAGCAAATTAGGGACGATAAGCAAGTGAGACGGGCGTATCTTGGTGATGAGTAGAGTGTGCATATGTTATCAATAAACGGACTGGAGACCAGTTACGGAACCAGTCAGATTCTGTTTGGCATGGAGTTTTCTGTGGGGAAATCCGAGGTCGTATCATTGCTTGGCCGCAACGGTATGGGTAAAACCACGACAATTAATTCTATTATGGGTATCGTACCGTCAATGGCAGGTACTGTAAATTTTAAAGAACGTTCAATACGAGGTCTTCCATCGTATACCGTGGCCCAACTTGGTATCGGTTTAGTTCCGGAAGGACGGCAGATCTTTCCCAACTTAAGCGTGAGAGAGAACCTAATCGCAACTCAGGTTCATTGTACCGGTGAGAAAGGTTGGACCGTAGATGGGGTTCTGGAAATGTTCCCAGAATTAGTGGGAAGACTTTCGGTAATGGGAAACCTATTATCCGGTGGTGAACAGCAAATGTTAGCAATTGCCAGAGCGCTATTGATGAATCCCTCATTGTTAATTCTTGATGAAGCAACCGAAGGTCTAGCACCATTAATTCGAACCAAAATTTGGAATTGCCTGTCCCGGCTAAAAGCTATGGGGCAATCTATTCTGATTGTCGATAAAAACCTGAAAGATTTGATGCGTATTGCCGACAGGCACTATATTATCGAAAAAGGTAGCATAGTGTGGTCGGGTACCAGCGGAGATTTGCAAGGGAATCGACAACAACTCGATCGTTATCTTGGTATATAGCTAAATAGTAGTCCGTATCACCAACCCCTCAAAACCATATAAACACTAACAACCGCTGTAATATCTATCTAACGGATAAACAAGTTTTAACTTGGAGTTAATAAAAAACAATGCCTTCTTCTACAGAACGACTAGTCTGGATAGACTTGGAAATGACCGGGCTCAATCCTGACACTGATCGTATTATCGAAATCGCTACAATCGTGACCGATTTGGAATTGAATGTCGTTCGTCAAGGCCCAGTATTTGCGATTAACCAGGATGACGATATCCTAATGTCGATGGACCGGTGGAATACCCACACTCATAACGAAACAGGTTTAGTGCAGCGTGTACAGGAATCAGAAATAACGGAGTCGATAGCCGAGGAAAAAACGCTTGAGTTTTTATCGGGTCTTGTTAAAAAGAATACATCCCCTCTATGTGGCAATACTATTTGTCAGGACCGTCGGTTTTTGTTTCGACACATGCCCAAACTGGAAGCGTTTCTGCACTATCGGAATATTGATGTAAGTACGATAAAGGAACTATCGGATTACTGGTTTCCAGGGTTTAGCCGAGAGTTTAGCAAAAAAAATACCCACCAAGCTTTAAACGATATTATTGAGTCTATTGAAGAGCTAAAGTTCTATCGCAAGCATTTGTTATCGAAAATCGTTTATTAATGTAGACTTTGGTCTTCTAGTCTGTGGTGTCCGATTGCTGCAGCGCCCACTGTACATGCTCTCGAACGAGTGCTGATGGATGTTCGGTTTTGTTCGCTAAGGCTGCGAGAATTTGTTTGTCTTGAGGACTATTTCGCAGCGCGTTTCCTAACGCGACAGCAATATTACGGAGCCAGCCTTCATAGCCGGTGCGTCTTATCGCGGAACCCCTGGTTTTTAGATCAAAATCGTCTTCGTTCCAATTAAAAAGTTCGATGAGTGAGCTATTATCTAATTGATGACGTGGCTTAAAATCGTCTATGTCAGATTCACTAGAAAACTTGTTAAACGGACAAAAAAGCTGGCAGTCATCGCACCCAAATATTCTGTTGCCTATTAGCGGTCGGAGATCTTCTGGAATGGCTGCTTTATTTTCTATTGTGAGGTAGGCTATACATCGCCGCGCATCTACCACGTACGGCTCGACAATCGCTTGTGTTGGACATACTTCCATGCATGAAGCACATGTGCCACAATGGTTTGTCGCGGGCTCATCAATTGGTAACGGTAAATCAGTATAAATTTCGCCGAGAAAAAACCAGGAACCATTATTCTTATTGAGTAAGTTCGAATGTTTACCAATCCACCCGAGGCCGGCTTTTTCGGCTAGTGGTTTCTCCATTACCGGTGCACTATCTGTGAAAACGCGATAGCCAAACGGACCAATTAATTTGGTGATCTCGGAAGCGAGCAGTTGTAGCTTTTTGCGGACTAATTTATGGTAGTCGCGACCCATTGCATAGCGCGAGATATAGGCCTTAGAGTTTTCAGATAAACGAGATTCCATTGATTGCATATCGTCTGTTCGGTATTCTAGGGCCACACATATGATGCGTATGGTCTCCGGTACAAGTTGATCTGGGCGATACCTTTTAGATCCATGAGATTGCATATAGTGCATACTGCCGTGATAATTCTTCCCAAGCCAAACCTTTAACTGTTCGCCGGCTTTGCTAAGATTAGTATCGGTTATTCCTGTTCGTGCGAACCCCAGTTGTTTACTTAGGTCTTTAATCTGACTAGCCAAATGTTCATAGTCGGTAACTTTTTCGTTCATGATTTCCCAGTTATCATATAGTAATGCATACTTTACCAACCAAACTACTGAGTGCAAATGATTGTCGCAGATTAGAGAAATCTGCAATGCAGTACCTATGTATCTCAAGTTATGAGTTAATGCAACGAGCTGGCTTAGCATCGTTTCAAAGCTTATGCGAGTTTTGGCCTGAGTGTCGTAGCATAGTTATACTGTGTGGTAGTGGAAATAATGGTGGTGACGGATATATTGTCGCGGCGCTAGCAGCAGACCGAAAATGGAATGTGACCGTTATTAGTGTGTGGTCACCTAAGAGTCAAGATGCACAAACTGCACGACAATATGCTAGCGATAAAAAAGTTAGATTTGCAGAAATGCAGGATATTGAATGGTCTAGGGTAGATGTCGTAGTTGACTCTTTGTTGGGTATCGGTGCGCAAGGCGCTGTCTGGGGTTGTACGGCCGAGATCATTCAGTGGATTAACCGTTTGAATTGCCCGGTACTATCTATCGACGTCCCTTCAGGGCTTAACGCAGATAGCGGTTCCGCGTTAGGTGCCGTCGTAAGAGCCACTCATACGTGCACATTTGTTGGATTAAAATTAGGATTAATGACATCTTCTGGGCCAGATTATACTGGGACATTGTCGTTCCATAATCTTGGGATTCCGGAGCATCTAATGAGTTCGTATGGCGAAATTTGCTCTTTAATAACAGAGGACAAAGTCGCTAGGTTGTTACCTCGGCGCAGAGTATGTGCTCATAAGGGGATGCAAGGGCATGCGGTGCTAGTTGGTGGTAATCGTGGGATGGTGGGCGCTTTGCGTCTATCGAGTGAGACCGCAGCGAGAACCGGAGCGGGCTTGGTTAGTGCAATTACTATCTCCGAACACGTGGGTATAGTAAATGCGAGTCAACCGGAAATAATGGTTCATTGTAACGATGACCCCCGCGACGAAAAAATAACCGCATTAATACAGTCGGCAAGTAGTCTTGGTATAGGTCCAGGACTCGGTACCACAGATTGGGCAACTGAGCTTTGGCGAAAAGTACTTTCGGCTTCTGCGCCAAAGGTAATTGATGCGGATGCACTCAACCTTTTGGCATCCGATAATTTACGTTTTCATTCAGCTGTGATTACGCCCCATCCGGGTGAAGCTGCGCGCTTGCTGAAGTGTGATACAGCAACAATAAACTCCGACCGAATTCTTGCTGTGCTCAAGTTGGCTCGAAAATACTCTACTGTTTGTGTTTTAAAAGGGGCAGGAACATTGGTTAGCGATGGTACGCAGATTTGGTTGAATTCAACGGGCAATTCCGGAATGGCCAGTGGCGGAATGGGCGACTGTCTGACAGGTATAATTGCAGGTCTGATGGCCCAGGGTGTTGCGCCAATTGATGCTGCGATTTGCGGAGTTTGGCTGCATGGCACAGCGGCGGATATGGAATCTAAACACAGTGGCACCATAGGTATGCTTGCCAGTGATTTAATTCCACATATAAGAACTTTATTAAACAGACTGCCTAATGAACATAAAACCTAAAGCCGTGTTGGTATCTTCAGAACAAGCGATGATTGAGTTCGGTGAGTATGTATTTTCTTTGCTTCGTGCGGATGATCTTGTCTTTTTAGTTGGAGATTTAGGTGCAGGTAAAACCACATTAACTAGAGGCATACTAAGGAAATTTGGACACGTTGGACCGGTACCTAGTCCTACCTATACGTTAGTGGAACCCTATAACGTGAGTGACCGAGAATTAATTCATATGGATTTGTATCGTTTGAAATCCCCTGAAGAGCTGGAAATGTTGGGTTTTCGCGATTTTGTCGGCAACACAATTTGTATAATTGAATGGCCCGAGCGCGGCGGATCACTGCTGCCGCCGCCTAATGTCATTATCACGATTGAGACTGTTGACGATGGCCGATCTGTGGCTATAGAACGATGTTAATGTTGTTGCTTGGGCGGCTTCCGCGAATTTTTATATTATTATTTTTCTTTGCATGTCCGCTTAATGCGGCGGATGTGAAAAACTTGCGCTTGTGGCACGGGCCTGATAAGAGTCGACTCGTTTTTGACTTATCCGAACCGATAATTTACAACGTCTATGAATTATCGAATCCGGAGCGTTTGGTTATCGATATGGAAAACGTCATATTTAACAGTGTTTTACCTGACCAAAAAACTGTTGGACCTTACCTACATCGGATACGCCAAGGAATCCCTCACAATGGTGTATTACGCATCGTGCTGGATCTTAAAACACCCGTAAGGTCATCAATAACTGTCCATAAGCCAAATGATGTGTACGGTCATCGATTGGTTATCGATTTGAGTCAACGTTTTCCACAGATCGATGCTGTGTCAGAAAAGAAAGAACCCGGCTCTGCTGTGCACCAACCGACTGTTGTTAATCCATCGAGGAAAGTCATTGAAAAAAAGGCAAAACCGATCATGGTCGTAATTGATGCTGGGCACGGGGGTGAAGACCCTGGGGCGGTAGGATCAAAGAAAACGAGAGAAAAAAATGTTGTGTTGTCTATAGCTAAAAAGCTTGAGCGTGCTATCAATACCTATCCTGGAATGGTCGCCAGACTTACGCGAAATGGCGATTACTACATCAGTTTACGTGAACGTACCAATCTGGCTAGAAAAGCTGATGCGGACTTGTTCATTTCTATTCATGCCGATGGGTTTTATAAAAAAACTGCTCGGGGAATGAGCGTTTATGCATTATCCAATAAGGGTGCGACCAGTGAAACAGCGCGTTGGTTGGCCGATAAGGAGAATGCATCGGACCTTATTGGTGGAATATCCTTACATGATAAAGATGATATGCTCGCACAAGTGCTCTTGGACCTGTCTATGAGTAAAACGGTCAGTGACTCTATCGCTTTTGCGCGATTTGTACTTAAGAATCTACGGACATTGGGCCCTGTTCATAGTGAAAAAGTCGAACAGGCTGGATTCGCAGTTCTAAAATCTCCGGATATTCCATCAATTCTTGTAGAGACCGGATACATAACTAATCCACGTGAAGAAAAGCTGCTGCGTAGCAGCAGGTATCAGCAGAAACTCGCGAATGCTATAGCGACGGGTGTAAACAGTTACATTAAAAATGGTGACTTTGCATTAAATAATCAGGTGCCAGCGCAGCATGTCGTAAAAACCGGAGACAGCTTGTCTGTCATTGCCCAGAAATACAATACTTCCGTTAACCAGCTAAAGAAAATAAATAGTATTAACGGAAATCAAATTAATGTCGGTCAAAAACTCAGGTTACGGGAGTAGATCATGGGTGTGATTCATCAACTCGATGATCGTTTAATTAATCAAATTGCGGCGGGTGAGGTTATTGAGCGACCGGCGTCCCTATTAAAGGAACTTTTGGAAAACTCGCTTGATGCTGGTGCACGTAACTTGTGGATTGATATTCAAACCGGAGGTGTAAAGCGAATTGCGGTTCGCGATGATGGGAATGGAATGTCACCAGAAGATCTATTGTTATGTTTACGCAGGCATGCAACGAGCAAAATTAGTAGTTTGGAAGATTTGTTCTGTGTCGCATCACTAGGTTTCAGGGGCGAAGCATTGCCCAGTATAGCCGCTGTTTCGCGTCTTGAAATTCG
Organism: uncultured Gammaproteobacteria bacterium; assembly: GCA_905478855.1. Classification (GTDB taxonomy): domain Bacteria; phylum Pseudomonadota; class Gammaproteobacteria; order Arenicellales; family CAJQKF01; genus CAJQKF01. Next base: position 33,755 of record CAJQKF010000058.1, on the reverse strand, counting down.
TTCTCGAAATGGAGAAGGGTCTGGCTTTAGGGTGCGATGCAGTGGCGGGACTGCGGTTGAGGAGCCGGAGCCTATTGCTCATAGTATCGGTACAACGGTTATTATGGAAGACCTCTTTTATAATGTCCCGCCACGACGTAAATTCTTACGAACTGAGAAAACCGAATTTAAATATATTCAGGATGTTGTCCAGAGACTTGCCTTAGCGAATTTTCTGACCGCATTTGAAATGACGCATAACGGACGAACGGTATTGCAACTGCCGTCGGCTTCGGATGATAAGGGGAGGCTCGATAGATTGCAGAGGATATTCGGCAAGGAGTTTGCTCGGCAGAATAGCGCGATAGATGTTGCGACAGACCATATGAACTTAACAGGCTGGATCGGGTTGCCTACATTCTCTCGGGCACAACGGGATCTGCAGTTTTTTTTCGTCAATGGGCGAGCAATAAAAGATAAATTTATTAGCCATGCTGTCCGCAGAGCTTATGACGATGTGTTAATGCACGGTCGTCATCCTGCCTTCGTTTTGTTTTTGCAAATGGATCCTGCAGAAGTGGATGTGAACGTTCATCCCGCAAAGTCTGAAGTAAGATTTCGTTCGAGTGGTTCCGTACATGATTTTTTATATCGTAGTCTTCATCATGCGGTTGCGAACGCTCGTGCTGGATCGGTAGCTTCTCCTACTGTGAGAGGCTTCGATACGGAGGAAAAGAACAACTCACCTAGCACGCTAACCGATTCCCGATATCAAACTCCGATAAACCTTGGATTTCCGCTACGAGAATCTGGATCGCAATGGAAAACACTTCGAGAAAGCACCCGGATCGCGATAGAAGCAACACGAGATGACCATTCCGAGGCCGTTAATCAACAGGCCGAAATACCGCCATTGGGTTACGCATTAGCGCAGCTTTTAGGTATCTATATATTAGCGCAGAATAAAGAAGGGCTTATTATTGTGGATATGCATGCTGCTCATGAACGTCTGGTGTATGAAAAACTGAAGAGTCAAAATGAGCAAAACGGCATAGTATCTCAACCGCTGTTGGTTCCGGTGAGTTTGTCTGTCAGCGATGCTGAAGCGACTCTAGTCGATCAAAATGTTGAAATGTTCCTACTGATGGGTTTCGATGTAGAGCGAAGCGGGCCAGAATCAATAACGATTCGATGTATTCCTGAGTTATTGAAAAATTCGGATGTTGCCGGTTTGATTCGCGACGTATTGTCGGACCTTGCGGAGTTTGGTGATAGCTCCCGTATTCAGGAATGTATAAATGAACTACTTGGCACAGTTGCTTGTCATGGATCCGTTCGCGCCAATAGACGTTTAACGATAGAGGAGATGAATAGTGTATTGCGTCAGATGGAGGTAACGGAACGTTCCGGTCAATGCAATCACGGTCGTCCCACGTGGAGGCATATTTCTCTTAATGAAATGGACGCATGGTTTAAGCGTGGTCAATAACCGGACAACTGAATTGAGCCATTTAAGGCGGCCAGTTGTTTTTCTGTCTGGAGCAACGGCGGTCGGAAAAACACAGACTGTATTTGATTTGTCGGACAAGTTAAATATACGCATAATATCGGCTGATGCGGCTCAGGTGTTCCGCGGAATGGATATTGGGACAGCAAAACCTGACCGTTCAGTTCTGGATAGATATCCGCACTGTCTAGTCGATGTTCGTGATCCGTGGCAAAGCTATTCCGCAGCCGAGTTTTGCCACGATGCTTATCGAGAGATTGAGCGTGCTCATGCCGATGGAGTTATTCCAGTGCTTACCGGTGGGACGATGTTTTATTTTTCGGCGTTACTAAATGGACTTTCTGATCTACCATCGGCCGATAAGGAAACTCGTAATAGAATAATTCGTAAGGCGGAAAAATCTGGCTGGGAGGCGTTGCACGGGGAATTGGTGTCGATTGATTCAGAACTGGGTGCTAAGCTGCATTCTCATGATAAACAACGTATCCAACGTGCACTGGAAATACATTATATGACTGGCAGAAAACCCTCGTCAGTAATGAAAGAGTGTGAACCGGTTCCGTGTCCCTGGCCTGTTCTGCATTTGACTTTATTTCATACGGATCGTCGTTTGCTACACAGTCGTATAGCCCAACGATTCGATGAAATGTTAGACAGGGGGTTAGTTGAAGAAGTAAAACGATTAAGGTGCCACCCAAAGATATCGCGTGAATCTACCGCGATGAAAACGGTTGGCTATCGACAGACATGGAATTGGTTAGAAGGCGATATCAATAATATTGAGATGCGCGAGACGACAATTGCTGCTACTCGTCAATTGGCAAAGCGTCAATTGACGTGGTTGCGTCACACCGCAGGAGTAGTGTGGATTCCGGCAGGGCGGCTTGATACCTCATCAATTGTCTGCGATTACATTAAAATATTTACAAGTTGTAAATAATAATTAGAGTAAATATCTATAATTTGGCCGCTATACAGAAATTATTTGTTAAATGACTAAATAGTTAAAATATATTAGGCAGGAACAGAAGTAAAAGATATACTTATGAATCACAAGGAGCTTTCGACCAATTAAATACAATGATTTCGTGAGCAATTGTTAATGTCTAGTAGTTGAAACTAATACGGTTTCGTTTAATGGTAAGCTTTTAGAAAGTATTTTATTACGGATAAGAATAAGATTAGTGGTTTTGTAATTTAACGATTAGTACGCAAGAGATAATAATATGGCACACCAAAAGGGGGCGGCACTTCAAGACCCGTTTCTCAATATTCTACGCAAGGAGCGTATTCCGGTAGCAATCTACCTTGTTAATGGCATTAAGTTGCAAGGACAAGTTGAGTCTTTTGATCCCTTTGTTGTTCTACTAAAAAATAGTGTGAGTCAGATGATTTACAAACATGCAATATCAACCATCGTTCCGTCGAGAGCCGTGAAAATTCCTAGTGATGAGATAACTGAGCTGGGGAATGAGGTTTAACCTTTTTTCTGTTCATTTTGTAAGCTGTCGGTCACGTTGATGGAATCAATGGGGTTTGGCTTGCCTGCAATATTAATTTCCAACTTGTTCTTGGCATAATAATTGTCCGATATTAAATTTTCGGCACACCAGACCGAAGCGGGTGATTTTGAACGCGTTGTTCTTGTTCATCAGGCGCCGCGAGCTTCTTCTGAGGATATGGACGAGCTTGACGGTTTAGCAAGGGCTGCGGGTGGTGTGGTTATTGAACGGCTTGTTTCAACTCGTAGTCATCCAGTAGCGGCCACATTGCTCGGTCGTGGGAAGATACAAGAACTTCACGAGATAGTAGAATCTAATGATATTACCCTGGTCATCGTCGATCAGGATTTAACTCCGATTCAGGAGAGAAATCTTGAGCGAGGACTTGAGTGCCGTGTTATTGATAGAACCCGCTTGATTCTTGATATTTTTGCTTTACGGGCGACAACATCTGAAGGCAAGTTTCAGGTTGAACTTGCTCAATTGCGTCACATGTCTACACGCCTCGTTCGGGGTTGGACGCATCTGGAACGACAAAAAGGCGGTATTGGCTTGCGTGGTCCGGGTGAGACTCAACTCGAATCTGACCGACGTATGTTAGGGAATCGTATACGTACACTTAAGAACCGCTTGGACAAAGTTGAGTCCCAGCGACAGCTGAGACGTCGTGGTCGAAACCGAACGCCAATTCCAACCGTTTCTTTTGTTGGTTATACCAATGCCGGCAAATCAACTTTGTTTAATACGCTTACCGGCGCTAACGTTTATGCTAAGGATGAGTTGTTTGCGACTCTGGATCCAACGATGCGTCGCTATCAGGCGGGCACTGGTGATCCAGTCGTGTTATCTGATACGGTTGGATTTATCTCTAGACTGCCGCATAATTTAGTTAAGGCTTTTCATTCAACACTAGAAGAGGTAATTGATGCGACATTGTTGTTACATGTTATTGATATTTCGGATGTTGACTGGCGTGACCGGAAGGCTGATGTAGAAGCTGTGTTAGCTGATATCGGCGCAGATGAGATACCGCGTTTTGAAATTTATAACAAATGTGATCAGGCCGGTTTAAGCCCAGAGCGAAGTGCCGTTTCAGAGGCGATTCCCGAAAAATTAGTGGTTTCGGCAGTGTCCGGCGAAGGCATAGACTTGCTGGAGGAAGCGCTTGCTGATTATTTTTCCCGGCATCGAGAGCATCGAAAAATATTCCTACCAAGCGATGCAGGGCGACTTAGAGCCCAAATCTATGATCACTGTCAGGTATTGAGCGAAATTGTGGATGACACTGGAGTCATTGTGCTGGAATTAGATTTGGGACCACGTGAAAGCGGTTGGTTGCAGAGTCATGAAGATTTTAAGCCAGCATACTTTAACGAAACAGAAGATTTTTGTATTAAAAATAGTCAAATCTCTTGAATTTGTGCAAAACGCACACAATAAAGAGTATAGATGTACTGATTCTTTGACTGCTCGATACGTATTTTGTGCGCATCGTGGTAAAATCAACTAATCTTTTCGAGCGGACACAAAACCTTGTGTCGAGCACTCACGTTTTAATTGGAGAATTTAATGCCTTGGAATCAACCGGGTTCCGGCAACGATCGAGATCCCTGGGGACAGGGGAATGGCCAATCTGGGCCACCTGATCTCGACGAAGTCGTACAAAATATTCGTAAAAAGTTTAGTGGATTTGGTGGCTCTGGGGGTGGAAGTAGCAGTGGTGGCAGTGGACCCTCTATGCCAGGTAAAGCCGGAATAGGGCTGATTTTGGCAGGTGCTTTAGCGGTTTGGGGGTTCCTCGGAATTTATCAAGTAGAGCAAGGCGAAGATGCGGTAATCCTTCGTTTTGGAAAGTATCTTGACACCAATACAGCGGGTTTGCATTGGGTTCCTTATGGTATTGATAAAGTAACTAAAATAAATACTCAGAAAATTAGCACTGTAGAAGTTGGTTATCGAGAGAACGCACGAACCAATCAGAAATCTGCGGTTCCGCGAGAAGCTTTAATGTTGACTGCAGACGAAAATATCATCGATATTAAATTTGCCGTGCAGTACGATATCAAGAGTCCGGTTGATTTAATGTTTAATGTTAGCGAATCTTGGGACTCTGTCATTCGTTCGGCTACTGAAAGCGCCGTACGTGAAGTGGTAGGGCGCAATACGATGGATTACGCTATAACTGACGGGCGAGCACAAATTGCCTCAGAAACCCGAACATTGCTGCAAACTATTCTGGATCGATATCAAACCGGATTGAATATTCGAGCGGTTGAGATGCAGGATGCGCAACCACCTCTCGAAGTAAAGCCTGCGTTTGATGATGCAGTGCGCGCTCGCGAAGATAAAGAGCGATTGAAAAACGAAGCTGAAGCATACTCAAACGACGTTATACCGCGAGCACGTGGTCAAGCGTCTCGAATTATTGAAGAAGCAGAAGGTTTTAAAGCGAGTGTAATTGCCAAGGCTGAAGGTGAGGCTTCCCGTTTTAATCAAATTTATACCGAATATAGTCAAGCACCGGGCGTAACTCGAGATCGTTTGTATTTAGACACGATGGAAAACGTTTTTACTAATTCCACCAAATTAATGATTGATCAAAAGGATGGCGGGAATAGTATGATTTATTTGCCAATTGATCAATTGTTGAAAAATAATAGCAGGAGTAATGGAAGCTCCCGGCTACTGCCAGCTTCGGGGAATCAGTTAAATTCCACTACCGATAATGGATCAGATGATGGTTTTAGAGCGGGTCGTACTGACCGTTTCAACACCCTTCGCGATGAACGGGGATAAGATATGAGTACTAAAAGTTTTATTTCTGTAATTATCTTAGGTGCATTGGTTATTGTAGGACTGATGTCAATTTATGTTGTTGACGAACGTGAGCGCGCACTTGTTTTACGATTTGGTGAAATCGTAAAAGCGGATTCTCAGGAAGGTAATCCTGGCCTCCGTTTCAAGAAGCCTTTTATAAATAACGTGAGAAAATTTGACGCCCGAATCCAAACAATGGATGCGGATCCGCAACGTTTTCTAACTGTTGAAAAGAAGAACTTGGTGGTTGATTCTTTCGTTAAGTGGCGTATTAGTGATGTTTTCCTTTACTACACTAAACTTCAAGGCAATAAATCAAACGCTAGAAATCGGTTATCACAGCGTGTAAATGATAGTTTGCGGCAAGAATTCGGTAAACGGAATGTTCGAGATGTTATTACCGGAGACCGAGTTGAAATCATGGATTTAGTTCGTGCTGTCGTAAACGATGAAATGGAAGGTCTAGGGGTAGAGGTCGTTGATGTTCGGTTGAAACGCGTGGATCTTGATCCTGAAGTTTCCTCGGGTGTATACAGCCGTATGGAAGCTGAGCGATCGCGAGTTGCGAAAGAATATCGAGCAGAGGGATCGGAGTTAGCGGAGAAAATTCGCGCTGATGCAGACCGACAGAAATCGATAATTGTTGCTGAAGCCACTAAAACAGCGGATGAAATTCGCGGTAATGGTGAAGCGAGCGCAACAGCAATTTATGCTTCTGCTTTTAGCCAGGATCGTGAATTCTATAATTTTTATCGCAGTATGACGGCGTATGGAAAGACTTTTGCAGATCCTAGCAATCTGCTAGTGGTTGAACCGGATTCAGAATTCTTTAGATACTTCAAGAAATCTCAGTAGTAATCCTCGCCCGATCCAAACTTCATCTTGGATCGGGTAACTTCCTAGACACCTATTCTGGAAAGCCCTTTGAGTTGGCAAGATCTATTCGCTGCACTCGCACTTGTTCTGGTTCTCGAAGGTATTATGCCGTTCGCAAGTCCAGTTCGATGGAAACGTACCTTGGAAATTATAATTCAAATGCCTGAGTCAACCCTCCGTGTAATAGGATTGCTTAGTATGCTTGCCGGTATCATTGTTCTTAGTCTTGTTCGTTAGAATTAGTTGAATGAATTATGAGTGATCTCTGGCTGTTACCCGCTGGCATAGAAGAGTTAATGCCGGCTGACGCTCTCCGACTTGAACGTTTGAGACGTAGTTTGGTCGACCTGTGTTATTCTTTTGGTTATGATTTGGTTTCTCCTTCATTGCTGGAACATTTGGACTCTTTGTTATCCGGCGTAGGTAAAGATCTTGAATTGGAAACATTCAAGCTGATTGATCATTCCAGCGGTAGACAACTTGGCATTCGAGCCGATATGACGCCGCAGATTGCACGAATAGATGCTCATGTTTTAAGGTCGAATCGTCCATCACGACTGTGTTATGCGGGACCTGTTCTTCGCGCGCGTCCTCAACAGGCTGCCGAGCTTCGTGAACAATTTCAACTCGGTGCAGAGTTATACGGTTCGCCCGAAGTTTCCGCTGATGCGGAAATTGTCGACTTAATGATTAGTTGTCTTGCCCGTTGCGGGCTTGGTCCCATTCATTTGGATATAGGGCACGTTGGTGTATATCGATCGCTTGCTGAGTTAGCATCTTTGAACAAGGAGCAGGAAGTTAAGTTTTTTGAGGCTTTGCAACGTAAGTCAACTCCAGATTTGGAGCTATTAGTCGGTAGCTTGGATCTAAGTCCGGAGCTCTCAAACTCGCTTGTATCACTAGCAAATATGCATGGCCCTGTGGCTGAATTGGCTGATATTACTGCGCAGCTGGAAATGTTTGGTTCAAGTGTTTCTTCTTCACTAGAAAATCTTCGCGCGGTAATAGAAAAGGTTGCAAAAACCTGTCCGTCTCTTGATATACATTTTGACCTATCTGAGCTTCGAGGCTACCATTATCATACAGGCGTGGTCTTTTCCGCGTTTTGTGAAGGGTTTGGAAAGGAAGTTGCCCGGGGAGGGCGTTACGATAGTATAGGTGCGGTTTATGGACATTCGCGACCGGCGACTGGATTTAGTCTGGACCTGCGTCAATTACTTTGCTTGAGTGTGAGAAATCCTATTGGCGACTCAGTAATTCTTGCACCACCTGTTGGCGATGATGAAGCTCTTGAGCACTTAGTTGTGGCTTTACGAGACCAAGGAAACAGGGTTGTGCGTAAGCTGCACCTTGGTGATGACTGGGATATGGAGCATGTTGATAAGCAGCTTGTTCTTGGAAATGATGGGTGGATATTCAAAGAACTTCCCTCGAAATAAAACTGTATTTTGGAATTCTATTATGAGTAATAACCTGGTCGTTATAGGCACCCAGTGGGGTGACGAAGGCAAAGGTAAAATTGTAGATCTACTAACAGAAAGGGTAGATGTCGTTGTCCGATTTCAGGGCGGTCACAACGCTGGGCATACACTGGTCATTGATGGTCAAAAGACCGTATTGCATCTTATACCAAGTGGGATTTTGCGTGATGGGGTGCGATGTCTTATCGGCAACGGTGTGGTGCTAGCACCCAATGCATTACGTAAAGAGATGGAAGCACTTGAAGCCAGTGGCGTTGACGTGCGGAGTCGTCTTGGCATAAGTCCCGCATGTCCTCTCATTCTCCCATATCACGTTGCACTGGATCAGGCGCGTGAAACTAGCCGAGGCAAGAAAGCTATTGGTACAACTGGACGAGGGATAGGCCCGGCGTACGAAGATAAAGTGGCTAGACGTGGGGTTAAGGTCGCCGATTTATTTGATGCGAAGCATTTACAGCAGCGAATTGAAGAAATTCTCGATTATCATAATTTCGTGCTGAAAAATTATTTTAAGTGTCCCGAAGTGGACGTATCGGCAACGGTTGCAGAAGCTATGGAATACGGAGAATTTTTAGAGTCGATGGTATGTGATGTTGCCGAAGAGCTTCATCAATTAACCAAGTCAAATGGGAAAATACTTTTTGAAGGCGCGCAAGGAATGTTGCTGGATGTAGATCATGGGACATATCCATTTGTTACATCATCTAACACTACGACAGGAGCTGCGGCGAGTGGCAGTGGAATCGGACCTGATCAATTGGGTCATGTGTTGGGTATTACCAAAGCTTATACAACCCGTGTAGGTAGCGGGCCTTTCCCCACTGAGCTATTCGATGCTATTGGGCAGGAAATGGGCGAGCGAGGTCATGAGTTCGGTGCTACCACTGGTCGACCAAGACGCTGTGGATGGTTTGATGCGGTTACAATGCGAAGATCCGCTCATGTTAATGGTTTAACATCTTTATGTATTACCAAGCTCGATGTTATGGATACATTGAAGGAAGTAAAAATTTGTGTCGCCTACGAATACAACGGCAAGCAGGTTGAAGTTGCTCCTGGAAATGCTGAGCAGTTGGAAAAATGTTCCCCCGTATACGAAAAATTACCAGGCTGGTGCCAATCTACCAGCGAGATGGATAGCTTCGCAGCACTGCCGCAGAACGCCCAAGCGTACTTAAATCGCATTACAGAACTTCTCGACGTAGAGGTTTCTATTGTATCGGTGGGCCCGGACAGAAATGAGACACTTGTCGTTAGAGACCCATTTAGCTGGTGCTAAGACCTCACTCGGATGTAAGTTGATGGACAGTAACTCAGAATTAGGATAAATGTTCGGTCGTAGTAATGTCGCGCATTCTCATTCGTTTGTATGTTGTCCCTTTGATGATTTACCTGCAACCTAGTCAAACTCATTTAATTTGATATTTAAGCGATATAGTACGGATGATTTTCGCGATCCGGACAGAAATAAAGTGCAGGCAATAAGCTATGAGAATGGCACGTCTAGTGATGGTGAGCCGGGCGCTTTATTCTCCTGCATATTATGCGACTATGTGGGCAACCCACTTAGAAACAAATTACAAGCTGCCTATCTTGGTGAGGCAAGTAACATAAATGAATAGTATCCGCGTAAAAATACCAACTGCCGATGGCCAGATGCTGGGGGGAGTAATTAGCTTGCCCGCTGATAGCAAGGCGTCTTCTTATGCATTGTTCGCTCATTGTTTTACTTGTGGTAAAAACTTAGCTGTTGCGCGAAATATTATTCGATCTTTAAATCAGAGCGGTATTGGAGTTCTGCGTTTTGATTTTACGGGTCTTGGTGAAAGCGATGGCGAGTTTTCAAATACAGACTTTACGAGTAATTTGAATGATATTGAATTTGCGGCAGACTACTTAGGTGAGTTCTACGACGCGCCACAAATATTAATTGGCCATTCTTTGGGGGGAGCTGCAGTACTGGCGGCTGCTGAACGCATTTCATCCGCCAGGGCCATAGTTACAATTGGGGCGCCTTTTCAACCGGGCCATGTGTCCCATTTATTTGCTGGTAAGACTGAAGAGTTGGAAAGTACAGGAAAAGCTAGCATTAGTTTGGGCGGTAAGCCTATAACTATTGGAAGGTCGTTAGTGAAGGACCTTAACGCACAGAATAATGCATCAAAAATACGACGATTACGCAAAGCTTTGTTGGTTATGCATTCACCTCAAGATAGCATCGTAAATGTATCCAATGCGGCTGAAATCTTTGCGGCCGCAGTCCATCCAAAGAGCTTCGTTTCGCTTGACGGTGCCGACCACTTATTAAGTGCAGAAAAGGATAGTCTTTACGCTGGACAGGTTATTGGCGCATGGGCTTCTCGTTATCTTGATATTGCTGTGGACTGTTCTTTGGAGACATCAGAGCAAGTTGTGGTGCAGTTGCCGAGTGATGCAGGTTTTACTACTCGTATAAAAGCAGGTGGGTATTTTTTACTTGCCGATGAGCCAGCATCTGTCGGAGGAGCAAACTTAGGACCGTCGCCCTATGGATTATTAACTGCAGCATTGGGTGCATGCACCGCGATGACGATTAAAATGTATGCACGGCGAAAGAACTGGAATTTAACCGACGTTCGTGTACATCTCAGCCACAATAAAATACATGCTTCAGACTGTGATTGTGACTTGCTACCGGGTAAGTCTGGAAAATTGGATCAGATTACACGTGTCATAGAGCTTGACGGTGATTTGGATGATGGACAACGTGCACGTTTATTAGAAATTGCTGATCGATGCCCGGTACACCGTACATTGGAGAGTGATGTACTGGTTAATACCCGATTAGGCTAGTGATTGAGTAAAACTGATACTTCAAAAATCGCTTAATTCGGCGAATAGTGTAATATGTGCTGTTAGAAAGGAATGATGACCTGGGTATTTCAACCAGTTGGTACCGAGAAGAGGACTTGAACCTCCACGGGGTTACCCCCACTAGCACCTGAAGCTAGCGCGTCTACCATTCCGCCACCTCGGCCCGGTGTTTGAAACATGCTGTTTAAAGCAGACAAGGGGCCGAAATGTACATTCCACCCGTATTGATGTCAATGCGGATCGTAAATTATATTGAGAGCTTTATCTATTGACTTCTATTTCCCGCAAAAAACTTATTAAGGCGTTATCAGACGCGGGTGCGCCTCAATCCTTAGCTGAATTGTGCAATCAATTACATGCTAAGGGTAAGGAATCCAGCAAGCAAGTGTTATCCCAGCTGGATTTTCTTATAAAAAATGGTTCAATAATTCGAAACCGACGGAATCGATACGCTCTATCCGAAAAAATGGACATGATCTCTGGGCGCGTAGTAGGTCATCGTGATGGCTACGGGTTCATTGATATCGTTGGTGAAGACTCAGGAATCTATCTTGCACCGCGGGAAATGCGCCGTGTGTTGAATGGCGACAAAGTATTGGTACGGGTTACGAAGATTGACAGTCGAGGTCGTCGAGAGGGTGTTATTGTGTCGTTAATCGAATCAACACTTACCCATATAGTTGGTCGATTCCATCAAGATCGCGGCATGTCTTATGTCGTGCCGGACGATAGTCGGATTAATATGGATATACAAATTCATCCTGCGGATCAGGCTGGCGCGCTGGATGGCCAGATTGTTTCAGTGAAATTAACCACTCATCCATTCGAGAAGAGACAAATGCGCGGTGCGGTTGTTGAAGTGTTAGGTGATGAAATGGCACCTGGTATGGAATCTGAAATCGCCATAAGGAAACATAGTATTCCATATGAATGGCCATCTGAGGTTGTTGAGGAGGCCATTAAAATTGAAAGCATACCGGAATCGACGGCTTACTCTGAACAGCGAAAAGATTTACGCGATATTGCACTGGTGACGATTGATGGTGCCGATGCGCGAGATTTCGATGATGCAGTATTTGCTGAGCCAACGGGTAAAGGCTGGCGATTGATTGTAGCTATAGCCGATGTGTCGCACTATGTGAAACCGGACTGCGCATTAGATAGCAACGCATTAGCTCGGGGAAATTCAGTATATTTTCCTAATCGTGTTATACCAATGCTACCTGAGCAGCTTTCGAATGGGTTGTGTTCGTTAAATCCCGATGTGGATCGGATGGTTCTTACCTGTGAGATGCGCCTCGACGCTTTAGGGGTCGTCTCTGAATTTATATTTTATGAGGCCGTGATTCGTTCTCATGCTCGACTAACATATGAAGACGCCCAACGTGTGCTGGTCGACGAAGATAATGAAACGAAGCTCGATCTGGACGTTCTGGCGTCGTTGCAAAGTTTGAAATCTGTTTATGAATTATTACGTGAAGTAAGGGCAGAAAATGGATCAATAGATCTTGAGATTGCTGAACCGTTATTCGAATTTGATTCGAATCGAAAAATAAAAGCGGTAAAGAGTCGGCAACGGTTAATGAGCCACCGTCTTATCGAAGAATGTATGCTAATTGCTAACGTATGCGCAGCGCGATTGCTGGATGATTCGTTACCCGCTGCGATGTATAGAAATCATGATAAGCCGAATGCGGAAAAGATTGTTGATTTGGCTCGTGTCTATAGTGGATTTGGAATAAAACTCACGGGTGAATATCAGGATAGTAAAAGTTTAATGAAAGCGGTCGAGCAAGCACGAAGTCAGCGTCCCGACGTCGCTCAGGCGTTACAAATACTCGTGTTACGAACAATGAAACAAGCTGTATATAGTTCGGCATGTTCGCCGCATTTTGCACTTGGGTTTGATCACTATACGCATTTTACCTCACCCATTCGCCGCTATCCGGATTTAATCGTTCATCGATTAATAAAACATTGTGCAGGTTTAGATGGCGATTATTATGAGACCGGACAGCTAAATGATATTGCTGATCATTGCAGTTTAACCGAACGCCGTGCCGACGACGCAACTCGAGATGTTTATCAGTGGTTGAAGGTGGAATTTATGAAAGATCGGATAGGAGAGCAATTTGAAGGCACTATATCCGGAGTAACTCCGTTTGGGGTTTTCGTTACGTTAAACGATATGTATGTTGATGGTCTGGTGCATATATCAGAACTCGGAAAAGATTACTTTCATTTTGATCTATTGCGGTATACCTTGCGGGGCGAGCGCAGTGGTCGTACTTATAATTTAGGTGATCCTTTTAAGGTAGTTGTTGCGGGCGTTGATTTGGATGATGCCAAAGTTGATTTTACTCCGGTAAATGAACATCAATTAAAACGAAAAAGTGGTAAATGGTCTAAGGTAGAAATATGAATGTAATAGCGGGGCTGCACGACGTGCGATTAGCATTAGAACAGGATGCAGCAAATGTTATCGAGGTGTTTGTCGATGGCAAGCGAAAAGATAAGCGAATGATCCAAGTTAGTAGCTTAGCGGCTAAACGTGGGATTCCCACTCATCGTGTGGATAAAGATGAACTCGAGCATCGCGCAGAAGGTGTGCGGCATCAAGGCGTCGTAGCCTATTGTCGCGAACGTCCTTCACATTCAGAAGCATCCATAGAGGCATTGTTGAATGAACTGGATCATCCACCACTTATATTGGTGCTAGATGGTGTTCAGGATCCGCATAACCTTGGCGCTTGTTTACGTACTGTAGATGGATCCGGTGCAGATGCGGTAATTGTGCCGGCTGATAGGGCATGTGGAATAACCCCTGTCGTCTCAAAAGTTGCGGCCGGGGCGGCCAACTCCGTACCGCTATTTACGGTTAATAATTTAAGTCGAACGCTCGATGATTTGAAAGCATTAGGTATCTGGATTATCGGTACAGCCGAGGATGCAGACCAGGATGTTTGGCAAATGGACTTCAGTGGTCCATGTGCGGTTGTGCTTGGGGGTGAGGGCAGTGGAATGCGACCCCTAACACGCAAACACTGTGATCTTGTAACAAGAATTCCTATGGCTGGTGTGGTGGAAAGTTTGAATGTATCGGTTGCAACCGGTGTAGTTCTTTATGAAGTTATGCGGCAAAGGCTTTCTTAATATTATGCCCGTCTAACAGTGGGTATACATCTATCCTGGGATGATAATTTTCCTTCGTTAGAATATAAATATTCAGTTTTTCAGATTAATATTAATGCCAGTTACGATCATAACTAATTGACTTGAACGTGTTAGTTTGAGCGCATGAATACAAGGTTGAGCAGTTACTTCTAGAGTCGAATTCCGAGTGTTCTTTACTATCTTGAAGACAATTCGATTTCGTAGCGAGACCCGGTTAAAATTCTATAGAATATTAACCGGGTCTGCTGTTATCGCATACCTGTGAGCTTCGCCAGTGTTTGATCTAAACTACGATGTGCCGTTTCAACTAACTCATCAATATGCTCTTTGGTTAGGATGAGTGGTGGTGAGATAATCATAGTGTCACCGACAGCGCGCATAATCAACCCATTTTCGTAACATGAGTCACGACAAATGGCGCCCACCGCTCCGGGTGAGCCAAAAGGTTTACGAGCAGATTTATCGGCAACTAATTCGAGTGCACCCAGAAAGCCTACGCCACGTGCTTCGCCTACTAATGGATGATCGGCCAATGATGCCCACCGCTCTTGCAAGTAAGGCCCTGTCACAGAATCCACATTACTGACGATATTTTCATCTCGTAGAATACGCAGATTGGCGCATGCCACGGCACTACACACAGGGTGGCCTGAATAGGTAAAACCATGAGCAAACTCATCACCTTCTTCAGTTAAGACTCGAGCGACATGATCTGCAATCATAACACCACCAATTGGAAGATACCCGGAAGATAATCCCTTGGCGATTGGCATTAGATCGGGTGATATGTCATACAGATCACTACCGAACCATTTTCCGGTTCGACCAAAACCACAAATTACTTCATCAACTACGAGCAGAATCTGATAATGATTGCAGATTCGTTTTATTTCTGGCCAGTAAGTCGCAGGTGGAATAATAACGCCGCCAGCGCCTTGAATAGGCTCAGCGATAAAAGCTGCAATACGAGATTCACCATGCTCGAGTATTTTTTCTTCAAGCTGTCGCGCAATGCGTATGCCAAATTCCGCTGGATCTTCATCTCCGCCTTCTTTATACCAGTCCGGTTGGTCTATGTGTTCAATTCCGGGAATAGGTAACCCACCTTGAGCATGCATAGCGCTCATACCCCCAAGACTTGCGCCGGCCATGGTGCTGCCGTGATAGGCATTTTTGCGAGAAATAAAAATTTGTTTCTCGGGTTGTCCTAGTAAATTCCAGTACTGGCGTGCAGTTCTTATTACTGTATCATTCGCTTCAGAGCCCGAGTTGGTAAAAAACACATGGTTTAATCCGGCCGGAGTTAGTTCACTTAATAATGAAGCCAGTTCGATTGCTGGTGGGTGAGCCGTTTGAAAAAACGTATTGTAATAGGGAAGTTCTGACATTTGTTTTTGAGCTGCAGCTGCAAGTTCAGTTCTTCCATAGCCGATATTTACGCACCAAAGTCCTGCCATTCCATCCAAATAGCAATTGTCTTCGCTATCCCAGAGATAGGGTCCAGAAGCGCGCGTAATTATTCTCGAGCCTTTACGATTGAGCTCTTTATAATTGGTAAATGGATGTAAGAAATGATCGCGATCAAGATCTTGTAATTCTTGTGTATTTAATTGGTTTGTCATGATATGAACCTAAACGTTAAGTAGCAAATATTCTCGCTCCCAAGAGCTGATAACCTGTATGAATGTGGCAAGTTCTGATTCCTTTACTGCGGTATAACCCGTAACGAATTTCTTGCCTAAAATTTCTTTTAACGGATCACAGGCATTAAGTTTTTCCAGTGCGGCTTCGAGACTACGGGGGAGTTCATAGGGCATTTCGTAAGCACAACCTGCTATCGGTTCAGTGGGTTCTTCTTTTTCGATCATGCCTAGATAACCGCATATTAGTGATGCTGCAATCGCAAGGTATGGATTGGCATCAGCGCCGGGTAGACGATTTTCTACTCGCCTAGCCTCGGGAGTTGATGCCGGTACACGGAGTCCAACTGTCCTATTATCGTATCCCCACTGGATATTAATCGGCGCAGCATCATAGCGTGTAATACGCCTATAGCTGTTTACATTCGGCGCAAACAGCGACATTGCGGCGGGAAGGTATTTTTGTAGGCCACTAATATGCCATTTGAAAAAGTCGGTTGAATTTCCGTCTTCGTCAGAGAAAATATTCCTACCGGTCTGGGTATCCACAATACTTTGGTGAATATGCATAGCACTTCCAGGTTCGCGCTGCATCGGCTTACCCATAAAGGTCGCATACATTTTGTGTCGTAAAGCGCTTTCTCGAAGTGTACGCTTGAATAGAAATGCCTGGTCGGCTAGTTCCATCGGGTCGCCATGCAGCAGGTTCACTTCCATTTGAGCGGCGCCAGCTTCGTGAATTAGAGTATCTATGCCTATATTTTGACGCTCACAGTAGTCATACAAGTCTTCAAAAAGCGGGTCAAATTCGTTAACTGCATCTATGCTGAACGATTGACGGCCAATTTCCGGTCGGCCAGATCGGCCTATAGGTGGTTCCAGGGGGTAATCGGAATCTGTGTTAGGTTTGACCAGATAAAATTCAAGTTCTGGCGCAACCACGGGCTTCCAGCCCTTTTTTGCATACATATCGAGTATTTTGCGCAGCACATAACGCGGTGCCAGTTCAACAGGAGAACCATCGGCGAAATAGCAATCGTGAATAATCACGGCCGTCGGGTCAGATGCCCACGGTACATGCCGAATGGTATTGGGATCTGGCCATAAAATAATATCACCATCGGCCGGATTTACTGCGCTCCAGTCTTCCGGGTAGTCACCGGTTACTGTTTGCATGAAAACAGCTTCAGGTAATCGAAGTCCAGCTTCTTCACTGTATTTTGCCGCTGGTATTATTTTGCCGCGGGCGATCCCCGTCATATCTGGTATTATTCCCTCAACCTCGTCAATATTATGCTGAACGAGCCATTCCCTTATTGGTGTAATTCGGGAATCATCGGCTTCTTTGGGTGTGCTATCGACTTGAGCGTTCATAAATTTAAATGTGTTGAGACTTGTTAGTGGATTATGAATAGTTTTGCCATGTTTTACATCTGAAATTTAACTGATCTTGCAAGAAGAATTGTGAATACTAAAATTAACTTAGCCGATATACGCCATATTGATGCCTTAATGCCGGATTTGAATGGTGTTTTTCGCGGAAAGCGATTGCCTGTTGCGAATTGGTCGAAAGTTGAAGGTGTTGGTCTACAACTACCCGGTACTGTGTTCAGCACGGATATATGTGGTGTGACCGTTAATTTGGAGAAGGAAGGACTGTTGATCGGCGATCCAGATTTACTATGTATACCGTCCCTATCTAGTCTGTGCGAAACACCGTGGTTTGACGGGATAGCTCAGGTGTTGATGAGTATGCATCATCTTGATGGCGAGCCATATTATGGCGATCCAAGACACCGTTTACAGTCTGTATTAAGTCAGTTAGACGAGTTGGAGCTACGGCCGGTTGTGGCCCTTGAATTAGAGTTTTATCTCACGGAGTATGACGGCGCTACTTGCTCGGTAAAATTTCCACGGTCTCCGCATAATAATGAACGTGAGTCCATGATTCAGGTCTACGGCATGACTGAACTATGGGACTTTTCCGGTTTTCTAGATGAAGTAGAGCACTGTTGCACTGTGCAGCAAGTGGATGCCACGGCTGCCAGTTCTGAATACGCTCCAGCGCAATTTGAAATCAACCTGAATCACACATCGGATATAATAGCGGCCTGCGAACAAGCATTGATGTTAAAAAATATTGTGCGTAATGTTGCTCATAAACACGGTTTTGAAGCAACATTTATGCCTAAACCATTTGCCGATAGCGCAGGTAGTGGTTGCCATGTTCACGTAAGCGTTTTGGATCGATCTGGAAATAATATATTTAGCTCAGAAGATGAAACAGGCAGTGATTTATTAAAGAAAGCAATAGCGGGGCTTTTGGACTCAATGCCGGACTGTATGGCAATATTTGCTCCAGGTGCTAATTCATACAGGCGTTTTGTTGCTGGTAATTTTGCGCCTTTAAACAATAACTGGGAAGTAAATAATCGTACGGTAGCGGTTCGTATTCCGGCTAGCGATGTGCAATCCAGACGACTTGAGCATCGTATGGCGGGTGCGGACGTAAATCCATTTTTACTGTGTGCTACCGTATTGGCAGGAATTCACCATGGATTAACTCAGAAGGTACATCTACCCCAGCGCGCCACAGAGAATGCTCAAGTCGATAATCGTATTCCAACTGAGTGGTCTCGGGCGCAGACGTTGTTTGCTGATTCTGCGTTTTGTAAAAAGTACTTAGGTGCGCCTTTTGTACGGTTATTTAGCGCAGTAAAAAGACAGGAGTTTGAAGCATTCAATCAAGCAATTACTCCTCTGGAGCTTCAATGGTATTTGCGCCGAAGTTAGTTTACTAAGCGCATCGACGCAACTCTCCTAAAGATTCCATGAATGAATTTGTCTATGTTGGGTTGGGAGCTTTCACGACGCTCGATTAATACCAGATTACGCCCTTCTACGGGGTCTCCAAACGGTATTTTTGTTAGTATTGATTGGACGCTCTCGGCCAGTAACCGTTTTGGGACTATGGATACCCCAAAACCCTGATTTACCAGATTCTCGATTGCGTCGAGTGAATCTATTTCCATAATTTCCTCCACTAGAATGCCGCGCATTTGAAGAGTCGTAGTTATTTTTTGGCCCAACCATGTGCGTTTACTAAAGGAAATAAATGGCATAGAGCGAATTAATTCCACATCAGATTTCATATGCGCCAAGGAAGGGGGGCCAATAACCATTAGTGGTTCATTTTTTATCTCTGTAAATTGAAGATCTGGTATTTCGCTCATGGGTGATGTAACCAGCGCATAGTCAAGGTCCCTATGAATTACCGCTGATGCAAGTTCGTTGGATAAGCCAGTCTTTACATAAATACGGAATTTGGGATGGTCTTTACGTATTTCATTTAGAATTCTCGGCAGTATATGTTGGGTACAAGACTGCACAAAACCGATGGAGATTTGATCTCCAGGTTGATTGCCGGCGGCCACTTGTTTTATTCTGTCTGTTTGTTTAAGGGCTTCACCGGCAATTTTGGCGATTAGAACTCCGTCTGCAGTGAGTGTTGGAGGACGTGTTTTACGATCGAAAAGCAAAATCTCAAGTTCAATTTCGAGTTGTTGCATTTGAATACTAATGGCCGACTGTGTCAGGCCAATTTTATGTCCAGCGGCCGCAAAGCTTCCCTCCTCAAGAATTGTGCATAGTGATTTGAGTTGCTTTAAATTCATAACATAAAAATAAATAAAGTTATCGTAAAAATAACTAATTAACATAAATTTTTATGAATATATAGTGTAGTCACAACTAAATAATTATTGACTCTAAATACTTGGTATCAATTTAGGGTTAGGGAGTTTATAAACATAATGACTACTGTTCTTACTCAGCAGGACTTGTATGACACCGCAAAAGAATTAGCGTTGGAGTTTTCCGGCACCGCTCATCAATGGGATCAACGTCGAGAATATTGTTGGAGAAATGTCGAAGTGATGTCCGATGCGGGTTTAATGGGTATGACCATACCAAGGGAATTTGGGGGGCAGGGCGCTTCCTTTCTGGATGTGCTTAAAGTTATTGAGTGTGTCGCTCGAGAATGTGCGCTTTCCGCTCGTATTTTAGTGGAATCCAACATGGGCGGGATAAGTGCAATAATGGCGTATGGTACGAAAAAACAGAAAGAATTTTGTGCGCCTATTGTTATTAACGGAGATAAGCCGGCCATTTGCATAACGGAGCCTTTAGCAGGGAGTGCTGCGACGGAAATGTCAACTACAGCTAAAAAACAGGGCAATCGTTTTATACTTAATGGGCACAAGCATTGGATTACAGGGGGTGGGGTGTCAAAGCTCTATTTGGTTTTCGCCAAAGTGCTTGATGAAAATGATAATTATCTGGGAATAGGCGGATTTCTTATTCATCGGGATTTGAATAAAGGAATAAATCCTAAAGGTTTTGTCGTTGGCAAACGTGAACGTACGATGGGGTTGTGCGGTATGCCGGAGACGGAGCTTTTATTTGATAAAGTTGAGATCGAAGAGGATTTTGTTCTAGCACCTAGGTCGGGTTATAGAAAGGGTTTTGCGGAATTAATGATGGCCTACAATACCCAGAGAGTTGGAGCTGGCACGATTGCAATGGGTATAGCAGCAGGTGCAACTCATAGAGCAAAGCAGTATTTATGTGAGCGTAAACAGTTCGGCCGGCCTCTTGCAGAATTTCAAGGGCTGCAGTGGATGTTGGCGGAAATGGATGCCGATGTGCATGCGTCACGACTTATGTTGCATGATGCGGCACAGTCTTCGATTACTTCTAGTAGCGGATTTCCTGATATGATGTCGGCAGCTCGGGCAAAATTCTTCGCTACGGAACGGGCAATAAAAGTAGTAAATGATGCATTGCAAATGTTCGGTGCTCGAGGGTTTGGTAGCAACGAACCATTGGAGCGTATGTATCGTGACGTAAGGATGTTTACGATCGGTGGCGGTACTGCACAGATACTTAAAACCCAGGTTGCAGGGCATCTGCTAGGCATGCCAACTCCGCAGGTTCGCAACGGCTATGCCCAAAGGGATTGAATTGTTCTAACAAATTACGAACTTAGGTGTTGTTATGTCATTTCCGCAATTTACAAGCGCAGAAAACTTAACCTTCAGTGCAAATTTACAAGAGGATGTCGATAGGTTCTCTGAACTGACGACGGCCTTTTTAGGCTTTCGAAAGGATATTGGTTCTTTGCTCAAGCAATTGTTGCAGGATGCGCCTGAGATGCCAATGGCATTGTGTGTTAAGGGATATATCGCCAAGATGATTGTTAGCGCAAGTCATTCTGCAAGGGCCATTGGTATTTCGCAAAAACTTGAGGCTGTGATAACAATACATGGAGTTAATGACCGTGAAAGGCTTCATGCGAAGGCATTAGATGAGTGGTGCAAAGGGGAGTTGGTAAGGGCGACGGAATGTTGGGAAAAAATATTAGTGGATTACCCATTGGATTCACTTGCATTAAGGCTTGCTCATTACCTCCATTTTTACAGCGGTAACGCTGGTAATATGCGAGATTCTGTTGCCCGTGTATTGTCATCGTGGAGTGAGAGTCAGCCTAACTATGGTTTTGTAGTTGGCATGTATGCATTCGGTCTTGAAGAGTCTGGTGAATATGATACGGCTGAAATATACGGGCGAAAGGCTGTTGAGCGAAACCCGGCGGATACGTGGTCGGTGCATGCCGTTGCACATGTGATGGAAATGACTGGACGTCGCGCAGAGGGTATTAGCTGGGTTAATAGTCTCAGCGACAACTGGTTATCTGTAAATAATTTCAGGTATCATTTGTATTGGCATCTTGCTCTATTTTACTTGGAAAATGGCGATACTGAAACGGTATTGCAGTTATACGATACCCAGGTTGGCAGTGATATCACAGCCGATTTTAATTTAGATATGTGCAATGCGGCATCATTACTGTGGCGATTGGAAATGTATGGTGTTAACGTTGGTGAGCGTTGGCAAGGATTGATTGAAACTGCAGAAAACCATATTACTGATCATGAACTCGTGTTTGTTTCATTGCACTATTATCTTGCACTATTGGCTGCTAATGAGAATCGCTCATCAGATCGTTTGTATAATTCGCTCAAATCCTGGGCAGCAGGTACTGATACACAGTCGTATGTTTGTATGGAGGTTGGTATGGGTCTTGCAAAAGGTATCCAACTCGCACGTTCAAAAAAATTCGCTGCCGCGATAGAGGCAATAAATAAATGTAAGAAAGATATGGCTTTGATTGGTGGAAGCCATGCCCAACGTAATTTGTTTGAGTTGGTTCTTGCGGATTCAGGGAAAAAATTAGGTTACTAATAGTTCCTCAGTTAATGTTTCGCTCATTGCTGTGTAATCATCAGAATTAAGATTTATATTATCTGTTAAGCGCGCCGCGATAAGTTAACGATTTTGCAATTTTAATACTTTCCGAGCATGGTCAACGCTCATGGGCTGTATATCGTTACTTTTAAGTTTTTCGATTGCAAAGGCTACAGAGGCGGAATTGTTAGTAAACGGTAATCCACGAGAATCAATTAGATTGTTTTCGAATCCGACGCGAATGTGTCCATGACTTTTTGCGGCCTCGAGCAAACAATCAGATTCACCGTTACCAAATGCACAAACCATCCAACTCATTTGATAAGGGTTTTCATCAAGAAAGGGACGTAAATCTTCGGGTTCCGATTGATGGCCTTTACGGTACTTCCCAAGAACAAATAATAGGGTAAATTGTCCGTCCGGAAACTTATCAACAACAAGCTTCAGCAGGCGAAAATCGGATGGGTCGTAAAGTATAATTTGGCATGTTACGTTGTTGCTAAAAAGTACATCAAATACGGCTGTTAACTTTGTAAGAGACGGTTCGCCTTGATCGCCAGCCGCTTCTCTAATGGCGATTGACACGAAGTCATGCTTCATTTTAGTGATCGCATCAAACTGTTCGGCCCAGTTATATCGCCTTGCCGATTCAGTAGTGCATTGAATAATAAGTTCATTACCGCATCGTTCTCTTACTGCGTCAATTGCCGGCTCGTAATGCTCCCAGTGGATGCTATGTTTACCTAGAGTGTCTCTTACATGCAGATGTAACATGGAAACACCCAGTTGTTGGCAGCGATACGCCTCATCCGCAATTTCAGCTGGTGTGATTGGCAGATGTTTATGATCTGAAACTGATTTATAAGCGCCTGTGGGTGCTGTCGCTACAATAACTGAATTCATAAGAGCATCCTAAATAGAGCGCAGAGATTGAGTAATGGACGTACTCATTTTTTCAACTATTTCGTCGACATGTGAATCATTGATAATATAGGCAGGCGCCAGCAACACATGGTGACCCTGCTGTCCGTCAATGGTTCCTGCCATCGGGTAACACATTAGGCCATTGCTCATTGCCTTTTTCTTAACGATGGTATGCAATGGGATCGCCGGATCAAATGGTTGTTTGCTGATTGAATTTTTAACTAATTCAATGCCTATAAACAGACCCCTTCCGCGTACATCACCCACATTCTCGCACTCACTAAGCGACTCACGAAGCCGATGTCGAAGTTGTTCTCCTCGAAGATTGACGTTGTTTAATAAATCATGTTCTTCAAATTCAGTAAGCGTTGCCACGGCCGCGGCGCAGGCGGTTGGATGTCCCATAAAAGTGTGACCGTGTTGAAAAAAGCCACTACCGTCTCTTATGGTTTCAAATATTTTCTTGTTGGCTAATAAAGCTCCGATGGGTTGATAACCAGCAGCAAGGCCTTTTGCAATAGCCACTAAATCCCCGGTAATGCCATCCTGTTCACAGGCAAAAAGTGTACCGGTTCGACCCATGCCACACATAACTTCATCGAGTATTAATAGAATTCCATACTGATCGCATATTTCCCGAACTCTTTTGAAGTAACCTTCAACAGACGCAACAGCGCCTAAGGTTGCGCCTACCACTGGTTCTGCTATAAATCCGATCACTTTCTCTGGACCGAGTTCCAGGATACGTGTTTCTAGTTCATTTGCTACACGCAAACCGTAGTCTATTTCTGTCTCGTCTTCACTTTGATCTCGATACGCATAACAAGCAGAAATATGATTCGCTTGCATTAATAGCGGGCGAAAGGGTTCTCTACGCCATTGATTGCCTCCAACTGATAGCACCCCAAGTGTATTGCCATGATAGCTTTGTTTACGGCTGATAAAGAGTTGTTTTTCCGGTTGATCACGTTCGAGGAAATATTGCCTAGCCATCTTTAGAGCGGCTTCCATCGCTTCTGAACCGCCGGATACGAAGTACACTCTATCGAGATCTAGAGGTGCCCTAGCAACTAGCATGTCCGCCAATTGTTCCAGTGCATCATTACTAAAAAAAGATGAATGCGCATATGGAATCTTGTCAATTTGCCTGTGGATAGATTGCTGTACACGGGCATTGGAATGCCCCAAGCACGAAACAGCAGCGCCGCCGCAAGCATCAATATATCGCTTGCCCGAAGTATCAATGATATAGGGTCCGTCTCCTGAGGCTGCTAGAGGAAGGTCTGCAAGGGTGTGTCGATGGAAAACGTGATTCATGGTTGTAATAATAGGCAAGTGTGAAAAGAGAAGTTAAATAGAAATTCCAAGTCGTTCTATTAATGCTTCCCGCGTTTTAAGGGTTTTGATGGCTTCTTCGCCAAGTTCCTTGGCAACAAGTGTTAACAATCCTTCCAACAATGCTGCCCAAGCAGCGGTACTATTTGCATAGAATCGACCCGTCGAAGGAATCACAAAGCAACAATCGGCATTTGCGGCAAGCAGGGAGGCGCTGGAGTCTGTCAATGCAATAACCGGAATTCCCATGTCGTGAGCAACTTCGCAGGCGAGAATAGTGGCTCTTGTGTAGGGGGTGCAGCCCAGAACAACAAGGCAGTCTTGTTCGTTTAATTGCGATAATGCATGAGCTACGCCATGACCGGCATCGCCCAGACCTGACACACGATCTCGGATTAACCCTAACCCGTAGGTGAAGAAATTAGCGAGAGAGTAGAATTGGCGTAATCCATGTACGCGCACTTTTCGCGCATTTTTTAATAACATAGCTGCTTCACTAAGTAATGAAACATCAATACCATTTCTTAGCTTTCGCAGGTTTTCCAGTTCGTCTTCAACAACCTGATTGAAAACATCAAGGGCATGATCAGTATCTGCTGCTGGGTGAATAAGTTGATCCACCTGTCTGCTGTAATATGATGCGCCGGAATCAACGATATGTCGACGAAATACGGATTGAAGTTCGTTGAAACCGCGATAACCCAAACGTTTTGCCAGTCTTGTCAGTGTAGAAGCATTAACCTCCAGAATCCTGGCAAGATCAGTAATAGAGGATACAGCGGTCATCTGCGGCTCGTCTATTAATCTTGCGAGAACGTTAAATGCCCTCGTTCCCAGAGTAATTGTTGATGTGCCAGATCGTATCTTGGATAGCAATTCCTTTAATGATCGCAAATCGTGAGCGGTGGTTTGGCTAGTAACCAAGTTTTGTGTCCGTATCGAAAAATCTTAACCGTATGTTAGTTGATTCACATGTTGTAATGCAATGATAAATTGCGTTGTCATGTCATCTGCAAATGTGCAATGCATTCTAGTCATGATTACAGAATCTTCCGTAATCAAAAGGATCTAAACTGGCGGGACGGAATCAGTAAAATTTCAATCGTGCATTGCATGTTAATTTTGCAACTACAATTTTCATTCCGTGGAGGAACAATATGTTTTCAACTAAAAGCTTTGGTGCCGGTCTTGCCGCTACCATTTTTACATTGAGTGGTGCTATAGGCAGTTTGACCGCTAGTGCTGCAGATACCTTCGTCACCATCGGCACCGGCGGTATCACTGGTGTTTATTATCCAACTGGCGGGGCAATTTGTCGTTTGGTTAACAAAGGTCGGAAAGAACATGGTGTGCGTTGTTCTGTTGAGTCTACTGGTGGCTCTGTGTATAACATCAATACTATTCGCGCTGGTGAGCTTGACCTAGGTGTTGCTCAATCGGACTGGCAGTACCATGCTTATAACGGCACCGGTAAAGAAGCATTTATCAAAGCGGGTCCGTTTGAAGATCTTCGTGCGGTATTTTCAGTACATGCAGAGCCTGTGAGCTTAGTAGCTCGTGCAGATTCCGGTATTAAACATATCAGTGATCTAGTTGGCAAGCGTGTAAATATCGGTAATGCGGGGTCAGGAACAGAAGCTACCTGGAATGTTCTCTGGGGCGCAATGGGCCACACAAATGACGATCTTAAGTTGGCGGCTCAAATGAAGTCATCTGAGACTCCTGGTGCGTTATGTGATAACAAAATTGATGCTTTTTTCTGGTTAGTTGGTAACCCATCAGCCTTAAATAAGGAAGCAGCTACAACCTGTGATGTAGTTTTTGTTGAGGTTAATGGCGAAGCTGTTGATCAGTTAGTTGCAGACAATGCCTTTTATCGCACCGCGACAATTCCTGGTGGCATGTATCGGGGTAACGATGATGACACTCCAACATTTGGTGTAGGTGCTACTTTTGTAAGCTCTACAGCTGTTGAAGAAAATGTTGTATATCAGATCGTTAAAGCTGTGTTCGACAATTTTGATGACTTCAAAAAATTACACCCAGCGTTTGCGCATCTGAAAGAATCGGAAATGATTTCTGACGCCTTATCTGCGCCTTTGCACGATGGTGCTGCTAAGTACTATAAGGAACGCGGCTGGCTGTAAGTTTGTTGCCAAAACGGGGAGCAATTGCTCCCCGTTTTATTTTGATCAATATGTTGGAACTTAGTAACAATTATAATAAACCCCTAGTTCGCCACATATAGTATTTGCAACCAGAAAATATAAAAAGGGCAGTTCGATATGAGTTCAATTCCAGAAGATGACCATGCGATCGATCATGATCAATTAGAAGAGATGCTCGCAGCAACCGATACCGGTGCGCGAAATCCTTCAGGAAATGTTGGCAAGGCACTGCTTTGGGTAGCCTTTGCCTGGTCGGTATTTCAACTCTGGATTGCTTCGCCGTTACCCTATATGGTTGGCCATATTATTCCAGTTTTAAATAATACCGACACACGCTCAATCCATTTAGCATTCGCATTATTTCTAGCATTTCTTGCCTATCCTGCTTTGAAATCATCACCACGAGACAAAATTCCGTTTCAAGATTGGGGGCTAGCGATCCTTGGTGTGTGTGTCAGTATGTACTTATCGGTTTTTGCCCTTCAACTCGCCGAACGAACAGGTATTCCTGAGACCTTGGACGTCGTGTTAGCGGCAATAGGTATTGTATTGGTGCTTGAGGCTGCACGTCGTGCCCTTGGCCCACCGTTGATGGTTATAGCGGCCATATTTTTAGGTTACGTATTTTTTGGACATCTTGCGCCAGAGGTTATTGCTTGGAAGGGAGCGTCATTTAACAAAGCCATGTCACATATGTGGCTAACTCAGGAAGGGGTTTTTGGTGTTGCGCTTAGCGTTTCAACTTCCATGGTATTTCTTTTCGTACTTTTTGGTTCATTACTAGAAAGAGCAGGAGCAGGAAACTACTTTATTTGGGTTGCTTTTTCCTTGCTTGGGCATATGAAAGGCGGACCAGCTAAGGCTGCTGTAGTTTCTTCTGGGCTAACTGGGCTTGTGTCCGGCTCTTCTATCGCAAATGTTGTAACGACCGGTACTTTCACTATTCCTTTGATGAAGCGAGTAGGTTTTTCCGCTGAAAAAGCCGGTGCTGTTGAAGTGGCATCGTCAACCAATGGTCAGTTAACGCCACCAGTAATGGGTGCAGCCGCCTTTTTGATGATTGAGTTTGTTGGAATTTCCTATATTGAGGTCATCAAACATGCGTTTCTACCTGCAATAATTTCATATATAGCTTTGGTCTATATTGTGCATCTGGAGGCCTGCAAAGCTGGTTTGGAAGGATTAAAACGGCCAGTCGAAAAGGCTTGGTATCAAAGCGCAATGGTGTTTGTAGTTAATGTGCTCGGCATCGTCATTTTGTCTGGCATGTGCTATTACGGCTTTAGTTGGGTAAAGGATGTATTTGGTGCGGCAACTTTTTGGGTGTCTTCTGCAATATTAATCGTCGCTTATTTAGCTTTGTTGAAGTATTCAACGAATTTTCCAGAACTGGGCAGAAGTGATGAAATTGATCAGCTGCCTATGCCGGGGCCGATCGTAAAGTCCGGTTTATATTATCTATTACCCGTTATGGTATTAATCTGGTGTTTAACCGTTGAACGCTTATCTCCCGGCTTATCCGCATTTTATGCCACACTATTTATGGTCCTAATTCTGGTTACTCATAAGCCATTGAAAGCAATGATCCGTAAAGCGACAAATATAAACGAAGCGTACCGAGAAGGAATTGATGATTTTGTCAGTGGTATGGTTGCCGGTGCACGGAATATGATCGGTATAGCGGTCGCAACTGGTTGTGCAGGGATTATTTTGGGTACTGTAACCCTTACAGGTATTGGGCTTGTTATGTCCGAACTTGTTGAATTTATTTCCGCCGGGAACCTTATATTAATGCTGATTTTTACGGCGATTATTAGCTTAATTTTGGGCATGGGACTTCCAACAACAGCTAACTATATTGTGGTCTCGTCGCTTATGGCACCGGTTATCGTAACAGTCGGTGCGGCGAACGGTCTGATCGTACCTTTAATTGCTGTTCATCTCTTTGTGTTTTATTTTGGCATATTGGCCGATGACACTCCGCCTGTGGGGCTAGCGGCTTATGCCGCATCCGCAATATCTGGTGGCGATCCAATAAAAACGGGTATTCAGGGTTTTACTTATGATATTCGTACTGCCATATTGCCATTTATGTTCATCTTTAATACCGAATTATTGTTAATTGGCATTACTGGCGTAGGGCACCTGTTCGTTGTAGTGGTTTCAGCACTTACCGGTATGTTGTTATTTGCTGCCGCAACTCAAGGGTGGTTCTTAACCCGAAGTAAATGGTGGGAAACTATTATTTTACTTTTAGTTGTTTTTACGCTTTTTAGACCGGGCTTTTGGATGGACCAAATTACACCACCACTGGTCAAAGTCGATGCTGCACAAATTTATGATATAGCAGCGGATCTGCCTGAAAATGCTCAGTTACGTGTGCATGTAGTTGGTGAAACCCTTGAGGGTGATCCAGTCGATAAGGTAGTAATGCTACCTATGGGGCCTGTCGCTGAGGGTCAAGCCCGATTGCAGGAGTCAGCAGGACTTGAGCTTAGAGAGGAAGAAGGTCGATTCTTTGTGGACAACCTAACATTCGGTGGTCCTGCAGAACGGCAGAAAATTGACTTCGATTGGGAAATTGCTGATGTGCAAGTGAAATCCGATCGCGCAGCAAAACAATGGATGTTTTTACCGGCATTTCTTTTACTTATGATTGTCGTTTTCTCTCAGAAAAAGCGAAAAGAACAAGAACTTGTATAAACTGAAGAATATTCGTCCACACATTTCTAGGAGATAGACAATGTTTAAGAAGATACTTGTACCAATTGACATGCAACGAACGGGGCAGGCTGTAGAAATTTTAAAAATTGCGAATCAACTTGCGGAGCAATTTGGCAGTTCCTTGCATGTGATGACAGTAATGCCTGGATTTGGCATGCCAATTGTAGCAACGTACTTTCCAGCTGATGCAAAGAGTAAAGCTCGTAAAATACTGGAGGAAAAATTGGCTGCATTAGTTGTCGGTAAGATGTCAGCAAAAGTAACCATGAGCATATCAGAAGGGAAACGAGCTGATGAAATTCTTAAAGTTGCCAAACGACGTAAGAGTGATCTGATTTTAATTGGTTCAAAGATGTCTGATCGCTTATCGGATGCAATCCTGGGCTCGGTAGGTACAAAGGTTGCTCAGCGAGCTACAGCGTCTGTAATGATTGTTCGTTTGTAGAAATTATTTACTGGTTAGTGAATAACTAAAATGAGCCGTTTTCGTAAGTATATAAATTTAGTCAGGCGGGTTGCCTTTTTATTTGTGTTATCGACACCCGCAATGGCATCGACTGAACACATGCGCTACTTCGAGCTCGGCACTGCGCTTTCTATTGAGACCGGGTGGGCTCGTAGTTTTGTTCAAAATGGCGAACCAAAAAAATTTGTCAATATAGATCAATGGCAACCTTATTGCAGTGTAGAAGTGAAAACAGTTGCCTCCTTTTCAGGTGAGGTGGTGGTTCAGCCAGATATATATGTAGTCGAACGCGTTCGACGTCGCCAGCCAATTGGTGGCTATTCAATAATCAGCTCGCTAAATGGTGATGATCCAGGACCCATCGATCTGCAGTTAGATTTTGAGCTTTCTTCAAAAACCGATAAGAATATTGTTAGGCTACGTTGCCAACGGACGGTTGATCGAGACTTTCATTCGCTAGAATTGTCTGTTAATGAAGTTCATCAGGCATTAGGTAATCTTGCCACTCTGAAATAGATTTCGTCGATTCCATTTGGTTCAATCTGTAAGGGCGGATATAATCAGATTTTTACGCGTAAGCTTTCATGGCTAACAACGCATAGTGAATTCTGAGGATTAAAAATTGGCCAAACCGGTTGTAAAAAAAAACCCAAATATAAGTAGTCACTGGGCAGTACCCGTTTTGACTAAAAAGTTTGGAGCCCATCAAAAAATAAATCCAGATCTACTAGGATTGTTCTACGAATACAAACGTTCTAATCCACGCAATCAGGGGTCGGTATATTCATCGCCAGATAATTTAGATAAAATTATTAAACATCCATCTATGGAAAGATTGAGCAAATTTATTATGGATGGTGTTTTTGAAATTGCCTCACACGTAAATGCTCCTTATTGGAAGGAAACAAGTAATATTCATATTGACGTTACAGGGATATGGTTTCAAATTACCAATGATTATGGGTTTCACGAAACCCATATCCACGGCAATTGTTCATGGTCTGGCGTGTATTACGTGCAATCCGGAAATGCCAGCAAAAATGCGAGCGAATTGGCGAGTAACGGAATGCCAAATGGAATTACTCGGTTTTATGGTCCGCAAATGGAAATTACAGCAGGAGGTCATGGAGATATTGGCAATCTGTACTTACAGGACCACAGTATTGATTCCTACCCTGAAGATGGGAAATTAGTTATTTTTCCGTCTCATCTTAAACATATGGTCTATCCTTATGCCGGTGAGGATGATCGAGTTATTGTTTCGTTTCACGCGCAAGTTAATGGCGATACTGAGCTTCGATATGGTTACTCCTTTTCCTGATGTCTAAACAATCACGAAAAAATAATTTAGCAAACCCAGAGAAAATACGAACCCTATTTTCGAGTGCAGTAGAATTTCTCCAGTCTGGGGATTTCAAGTCGGCGTTAGCTCGACTGAAGAAAGCAGACAAGCTGGCACCAAGTAACTACTCCATCATGTTTAATTTGGGTGCTACACATCAGCAGCTTGGTATGTTTAGAGAAGCGTCCGGGTTTTATAAACGGTGTGTTGTCGTGAAGCCCGAGCAGATTGATCTGTGGCAAAATCTAGCTCGCTGTTGCAGGGATTCACGACAGTTTCAGGAAAGCATTAAGGCATATAAGGTACTGATTAGACTCGGTGTAATTTCGAATGATGAATTGAATGATCTAGCCACGGTGTATGGTGAACTAGGCAATTTTAAAGAGTCGGTCAAGTACTATGATATGGCATTCACTAAATCTCCTGAAAACCCGGTTTACCAATTAAACCTAGCAATGAGTCTAGTGTTGAATGGCGAAACAGAGAGAGCGGAAACACTTTATAGGAACATACTGGAATTTCACTCAATTGATCAAAAAGCCCTACTAGGATTGGCCGGTATTTTAGATGATCAACAACGAATAGATGATCTTGAGCCGGTTCTCATAAAACTATATGGATGTTATCCAACGATCGATTATTGTGTAAGACTGGGAAATTGTCAGACATTATTGGGTAAATCAGCCATAGCGAAAGAAACTTTTAAGAGTGGTCTCGAAATCGACTCACAAAATCCTACGTTGCTAACTAACCTGGGAGTTCTATATTCCATTGAGGGCGAAAGGGAATTAGCTGAGGACTACATGCGTAGAGCTCTTATCCATGACCCACTGCACGTAGATGCATGGCGACATTTATCAGGCTTAAAAAAGTATGAAGATTGTGGTCATCCTGATGTAAGAGCTTTGCAGTCTTTACTTGGAAAGAAGCTAGCAGCTCAGAGTGAATCCGCATTGCATTTCACTCTGGGTAAAATTTTTGACGATTGTGGACGTTTTGATCAGGCGTTGAGCCATTATGAAAAAGGCAATCATATTCGAAGGGCTACTCTCAATTTTGATATCAAACTATTAACGCAACACGTTGATAGAATTCGGAGCGTTTTTACGCCAGAACTACTTTCAAGGGCGTCACTGTTAGGTGACGGCGAAGATATCGCACTTATAGTAGGGCTGCCGCGTAGCGGTACGACACTTCTAGAACAGATGCTTAGTGCTGATCCGAGCGTACATCCAGGCGGGGAAATGTTGGTGATTAATCAACTTGTTCAAAAGTTGGAATCAACAAAACAGGACCCTTACCCTGAACTTTGTAAATTTTTGGATGATAAGGAAATTTCTGGTTTTTCTGCCGATACTGCTTTGGCGTACCGATCGGTGTTGGAAAGTCCGACTCAACGTTTAGTTATTGATAAAATGCCTTTCAACTTTTTTCATCTTGGGTTGATACATATGCTGTTGCCAGGGGTGAAGATAATTGAGTGTCAACGAAATCTTCTGGATACGTGTCTTTCTGCTTTTTTTAATTGGTTTCCTAAAGGTATGGATTACACTTATAGCTACAAGGAATTAGCGCAGTTTTGTCGTATTTATTTCGATATCATGGATCACTGGCGCAATACATGCAAAATACCAATTCATACGGTGAATTATGAACGGCTTGTAGCGTTTCCCGATGAGCAGCTTAAGCCAATATTTTCAACACTTGGTTTACATTGGAATTCCGAAGTGCTGAATTTTTATCAGCAGGGCAGAGAGGTTCGAACGATAAGCGCCTGGCAGGTTCGAAAACCATTAAATACCAACAGCGTTGGAAGAATTAATAATTATGATAAGTTGATGGTTACGCTAAGTGCTGAACTTAAAAACCAGGGACTGTAACCTTATAAGTATTTTAGTTTCATCATACTCATAAATATAAAACGTAGAACTAAAAAAGGGCGCTCAATGAGCGCCCTTTTTCTCGATTAAGAAGTCTTAAACAGACTTAGAAATCTTTACGCAGACCAAGAATGATCTCGTTGGTATCAGAACCGCCGTTGTCATCAAGTGCGATTTCAACGTAAGTTTTAGTACCGCCGCCCATGTTTCGAAGAACATTTAGGTTAATTGCGCTGAAATCAGTACCATCATCATCATCAGATACGTCTTCAGCCATTGCCCACCAGCTAATATCGCCAGAACCACCACTTACACCCAGTGCAACACCAGTTGTGTTATCAGCAGAACCGTCGTCTTGAGTGCTATAACCAACATGCATATTTACTGCACCCAGGCCGATTTTAGCGCTAATGCCTGTGTATTCATGATCGTCTTTAACGTCACGATAGCCAAGAGCGATAGAAGCAGCGCCTGCTTTGAAAGTACCAGCAGCAGCCCAAGAATCAGTTGTGCTAGAAGCAGCATTTGAACCGTCTAATTCCATATCAATCTGGAAGTTTACGTTGCCTGTACCGTGAGCATAAGACAGAGTGTTTGAAGTACGGTAAGTACCACCAGCACGCCAGTATGAATCACCACCAACATTTTGTGATGGATCAACGTTAGTTCCAACATGGTTGAAAAGAGCGCTCCATACACGACCCATGGTAACTGTACCAAAAGATCCTGACAGACCAACAAAGCTCAAACGATTGTTGTCTTGCACGTCAGCAACGTCAGA